>DAIOWK010000004.1:0-32407 GCA_036758525.1 Myxococcota bacterium | reverse complement strand
TCGACAGCGACCTCGAAGGCACGATGCGTTTTGTCGACCGCTGCCGCATCCCCTATATCGCCCCGAGTCTCGGGGGTGTCGAGTCGCTGATCGAAATGCCCGCGCTGATGTCGTACTGGGACAAGCCGCGTGCTGAGCGCGAAGCCCTCGGTATCACCGACTCCTTGGTGCGGCTGTCCTGCGGGATCGAGGACACCGGAGACCTGCTGGCCGACCTCGAGCAGGCGCTCGCGTCGCCCTAGGCGGCGAGGGAACAAAGCCGCGCGGAGCTCGAACCCCTTAGTCGCGCCGGGCCACACCGCTCGCTTCAAGCTCAGCCTGATCATGGGAGACGAGGAGCACGACGCCGGCGCGGTTGCGTAGCTCGCGTAGATAGCGACGCAGCTCCCCGAGCCGCTCGCCATCCTCAGGAACCACGACGAGGCTATAGAGGAAGGGCTTTGGAATATCGTCGTTGATCCCATCGATCTGGTTCACGATGTCACCGGTCATGGCGTAGGTCTGGAGCTTCTCGCCTTTGCGAACGTGCGCGATCACGATCTGGCTGCCCGGCGTATGGCCGCCTGCGGCGATCACGAAAACGCCGGGGAACCCGTCAAGCCCGAGCAGAGGGCCGTCCCCGTCGAGGACCACCGGCTTTGCGCAGGCGGCCTTCTCGAGGAGCCAGCGGCCGGGGCGGGTGCTGTAGTTCGCTTGTTCCCGCTGCGCTTTGGTCATGAAGACGGGCACGGGACGGGGGATCTCCGCGCAGAGCGCCCCCACACCTTCCACGTGGTCCACATGCAGATGTGTGAAGACGAGGCCCGCGACGCGCGCGCCTGACGGAAGGCGCTCGGCGACCGAACGGAGGGGCTCGATCGGCTGCGCTCCACCGAGGCGTTCGATAGGCTTGCCGAACCTGAGGGCACCCTCCCGATCCATCCCTGTGTCGACGAGGAGGAGGCGACCATCGCTCCACTCGAGGACGAACGCGGGATAGCTCATCACATAGGGCCGGGTCGGAAAGGCGTCGCGCCTCGGATCGAGCACCGCCGACCGAGGCATCGCCTGGCTTGCGGTGTTGATCCAAGAAATCGAAATCGGTCGATCCTCGCCCGCCGCCGAGGACTGCACCTCCTCGACACTGGGCAGGGGAGCGCGCTCCCGACGGATCGCGAGGTGAGCCCAACCCACGCCCGTGGCCAGCCCGACCAGTGCCAGGAGGGGCAGGGCGCCGATCACAAGCAGGATGCGCTTCCACACGGGAGACCCCTCTTGGCCTACGAAGGACTCCATTGTGGCAGAGCGCGATCCCCGGGGTTCACTCGGCCAGCCCCGCCGCCGATAAGCAGCGGCAGACTTTCCGAGAGATCGCCGTTGCGGCCTCGGCAGGTCGGCCCGGGGGTGCGCCCATGTCCTCCACTGCCGCGCGTTTTGCTGAGCAGATCGACCTCCTCGTCCGTGCGCGCTACCCGGCTCTCTACGTCGTGACGTTCGAGGAGGGGCGCCTCGAGCAGCTCCTGTTCGAGCTCGCGCGGCGCCAGGGCAAGCCCTTCGCCGTGTGGACGGCGACGCGCGGGCTGCGCAGCGTCGGGGCCCACCACGACGAAGCGCCGGAACTCCCTCACTACCCCGCTCCGGCAGAGGTGCTCGAGCATATCCGGGTGGAGCGAGGGGCGGGGATCTACCTGCTCGAGGACCTGCACCTCTACTTCGAAGATCCGCAAGTCTTGCGTCGCCTGCGCGACGTCGCGGCCGAGCTCAAGGATTCCCACAAGACCGTCGTGCTCTCGGCAGCGCGCATGGCGCTCCCGCCCGAGCTCGAGAAGGACCTCACGGTTCTCGATCTGCCCCTGCCGGACGAGACAGAGCTCGCCGCGCTCCTGCGCTCGCTTTGCGAGCAGCTCTCCCAGCAGGATCCCAAGTCCGTGGCGCTCACGCGTGAGGACTTGCGGGCGCTCGTGCGTGCAGCCCGGGGCCTCACCCTGGCGGAGGCGGAGAACGCCTTCGCCAAGGCGGCGGTCCACGGAGACCGACTCGACGCCGGGGACATCCAGCTCGTGATGGAGGAGAAGCGCCAAGTGATCCGCAAGTCCGGTGTCCTCGACTTCCATCCAGCGGAAACCACGCTCGGGGACGTCGGGGGGCTTGAGCCCCTCAAGGACTGGCTCCGACGCCGCGGGAAGGCGCTCTTGCCAGGCGCGCGCGAGTTCGGGCTCGGCGCCCCAAAGGGGGTGCTGCTCCTCGGGGTGCCGGGCTGTGGCAAGAGCCTGACGGCGCAGGTCATCGCCCACAGCTGGCAGCTTCCGCTGCTCCATCTCGATCTCGGACGCGTCTTCTCCGGACTGCTCGGGAGCTCGGAGGACAACATGCGCAAGGCTCTGCGTGCAGCCGAGGCCGTGGCTCCCGCGGTGTTGTGGATCGATGAGATCGAGAAGGGCCTCGCGGGGGGCACCGCGAGCAGCCAGAGCGACGGCGGAACGGCGCAGCGTGTGTTCGCTTCGCTCCTCACCTGGATGCAAGAGCAACGCGCAGGCGTGTTCGTGGCCGCGACGGCCAACCGAATCGACGCGCTTCCGCCCGAGCTTTTACGGCGCGGGCGCTTTGACGAGATCTTCTTCGTGGACCTGCCCGCAGCGGCGGCGCGCGCCGAGATCCTTGCCATCCACCTGCGCAAGCGCGGCCGGGACCCGGCGCTGTTTGCACTGGACGAACTCGCCAAGTCGTGCGACGGCTTTAGCGGCGCGGAGATCGAGCAATCTCTGGTGGAGGCGCTGTTCGCAGCCTTCGACCGCGGGAGCGAGCTCGAGGGCCAAGACATTGCGCAGGCGATGGCCGAGACGACGCCGCTTTCGGTCACCTCAGCCGAAGAGATCGGGGCCATGCGCGCGTGGGCGAAAACCCGCGCGCGGCCTGCGGACCGAGCTCCCGCCGAACGCAGCCTTTCCTTCGTAGGGAGGGCCCGTGGATAGCCGGCGCTTTCGCGTCCTCGAACGAGCTCCGGAGGCTCCGGAGACGCCGCCCCCGGCTTCTAGCGAGCCCGTCGAGCCGGGGATGGCCGCGCGGGCGCGCAGCCTCGAACGCGAGGGCGAGCTCCAGCTCGACGAGAGCCACGCCGTTGCGACGCACTTTTGTCAGGCTTGTCACTTCGAGAACCGCGCGGAGCTCGCCCGCTGCCTGAACTGCGGCACTCCGCTCGGGGGTGCCGAGCAGGAAGCGTTTGACAAGGAGATCCGCGCTCGACACGTGGCCCTGCATCGCATGGCGGAAAGCGGCCAGCCCGGCGCGCACCCGCCCGGGACCCACGCCCGAGCCCCCTCGCCCGAGTCGGCGGTGGATCAGCCGGGGACGGAGCAGGACGCCGACCAGCCGGGGATGGGTGCTGTGATCGCGGCGGGGCTCCTTACGACGTCGATCTTCGCCTTGGTGTCCATGCCCGTGCGATTCATTTTCTCGCGGGCTTTCGGGGGCTCGTTCTCCTTCCGCAGCTGCGGGGAGCTTTTGCTTGTGCTGACCTTGTCGGCGATCGTCTACGCCGTCTATGGGCGACAGCTTCGCCGCTTCTGAGGGCGAGAGCCCGCTCAGGCGAAAGCTTCGAGTACCTCTTCAAACGCCTTCCGCTGTCCACCGCGCGTACTCGATGGAACGACAATCGGCGTTGTCACCCCCGCGGCGCGCCACGCTTCGATTCCCTCGCGCACCTGTGATGCATTGCCATAGAGCGTCGTGTCCGCGAGCCAGCGATCGCTCATGAGGCTCGTAAGCCGCTCGCGCTCGCCCTTCGCGAGCGCCGCCTCCACCGCCTCGATCTCCCCGACATAGCCGGCTTCCTTCCAATAGTTCCGGTAGTTCGGAAGCAGGAGATAGCCGCTCAACGTCTTGCGATTCACCGCGGCCGCCGCAGCTCGATCCTCGTCGACGCAGGTGGGAATCATGTTCCCGACGAAAAAATCCGCTCTGCGCCGCTCGGAGGGGAGGGCGGCAAGCGATGCGGCCATATGGCTTCGCGCAGCATTCGCCCACACCGCACCCTCGGCCAGCTCGGCGGCGAGCCCAACCATCTTGCGGCGCAGGGTGGCGAGGACGATCGGCGGAAGCTCACCGTACACCTTCGAGCCCGCCCGCACGGCTTCCAGATACGCCCGCATGTCGGAAAGGGGCTTGCCCGGTCGCGCACCCAGCCGTGCGTTGGCGGGCGCGTGAGAGACGCCGAGACCGAGACGGAAGCGCCCCCCGGAGACCTCGTGGAGATAGGCCGCCGCCTGACCCATGTCGAAGGCGGTGCGGGCGTAGATATTCGCGATCGCGGTTCCGAAGTGCAGGGTCTTTGTGGTATGGGCGAGGGAGAGGCAAAGACCCATGGCGTCGCCGAAGCTCGCGCAATAGATGCCTGAAAAGCCGCGGCGCTCGATCTCCGCGGCGAGTTCCAGGGTCGCGAGGCGGCGGCCGGGCACGCTGGCCAGAGCGAGCGCGGGAAGCTTCACCATCTCCTCCAGTTCCGTCGCGCGGAGTCTACGCGAGTTGCAAGGCGCAGGATACCCTTTGCTGCCAGCCCGCGAGGAGGGTTCATGAAACGCGCGCTCATCCTTGTGTTCGTCGCTTTCGTCGGCCTCATGGTCTTCTTGCTCGCGCGCGCGCTCGCGCTCCCGTCGCGCCAGGTGCAAGTGAAGCCCGTGCCGCGCATCACGCTGGATGAGACAGCCCTGGCCGAGCGCCTCGCCGCCGCGCTGCGCTTTGAAACCATCTCGTACCAAGACCCCGCTGCGTTACCGCGGGGGGAGTTCGACAAGTTCCAGCGCTGGCTCGCCGAGACCTACCCCCTCCTACACGCACACCTGTCGCTCGAGCGGGTTTCGGACCTCTCTCTCCTCTACACCTGGCAAGGTCGCGACCCACAGCTGCCGCCCCTCCTGCTGCTGGCCCACCAAGACGTGGTCCCGGTGGGAACACCGGAGCGCTGGTCCGAGCCTCCGTTCGCGGGTCGCATGGATGGGGGATTCGTGTGGGGCCGCGGAGCGATCGACGACAAGAGCTCGCTGCTTTCGATCTGCGAAGCCGTCGAGCTGCTTCTTGCGCGTGGCTTTCGGCCCGAGCGCACCGTGCTGCTGGCGTTCGGCCATGACGAGGAGGTCGGCGGTGCGAACGGGGCAACGCAGGTCGCCGCGCTCCTGGCATCGCGCTCCGTGCACGCCTGGTTTGCTCTGGATGAAGGCGGGGTGATTCTTTCCCCCGGGGTCGTGCCTGGCATTTCCGGTCCTGTTGCACTGATTGGTGTGGCAGAAAAAGGCTACGTGACACTGGACGTCGTGGCGAAGGCCGAAGGCGGCCACTCCTCGATGCCCCCGCGCCACACCGCGGCGGGGATCCTTGCAAAAGCCATCGTGGCTCTCGAGGACCACCCGATGCCCGGGGGTGTCGGGGGCGTGACGGGATCCACGATCGCGTACCTAGCGCCTGAGATGCCCCTGCCCGGACGCGTGCTCCTTGCCAATCTTTGGCTCTTTGCTGCGCCCCTCGACACGCTCTTGTCGAGCCAACCCTCAGTGAATGCGTTCTTGCGCACCACCACCGCGGTGACACAGCTCACGGGGAGTCCCAAGGACAACATCCTGCCGAGCGAGGCCGTGGCAGGTGTGAACTTCCGGATTCTCCCTGGGGACACGATCGATCTCGTCGAAAAACGTGCGCGTGCGGTGGTGGACGATCCGCGCGTGGAGGTGCGCACGCGCAGTCCGGCCTGGGAGGCAAGTCCGGTTTCGCCGATCGATGCGGCCTCGTTTGCACTCCTCGCGCGCACGATCCGTGAGAGCTTTCCAGACGCGATCGTTGCACCGAGCCTCGTCCTCGGGGGAACCGACGAGCGCCACTACGGTGAGGTGACGAAGGAGCTCTACCGCTTCCAGCCCTTCCGCATGGACCGGGCCGACATGAAGCGCCCGCACGGAATCGACGAGCGCATGTCGACGCAGAACTACGCCGACGCGGTTCGCTACCAGGTCCAGCTCCTGGTAAACGCAGCGGGCAGTCCGCCGACGCAGTAAGAGGCGACTGGGAAAGGTGCTCGGAAACGCTCTGCGGCGTCGCGTTCGATGCGCTACGGCCATACACTCGTCTTCACCGGCGATCCGAATCTCAAGCTCGGTCGTCATGCCCCTCTTCGTCCGGTGGCCGTAGCCGTTCGCGCAGCTTGCGCAGAATCAAGGTGCAGCGTCGCAGCTCACCCTCCGACAGGCCCCTCGCGACCTCCTCGGCAAAGGCTTGCTGCCCACGCACCAAGGCGTGGTACGCCTTGTTCCCCCGTGTGGTGAGCCGCAAGAGCTTTGAGCGCCGATGGTCGGGGTTGTGGACGTACTCGACGAGCCCCTCGTGCGCGAGGGCATCCGCCAGGCGCTGCACGCCCTGTCGTGCGACCGGTCGCGAGCGCGCGACCTGCGCGACCGTCCGCGGGCCCTCCTCCGCCAGGGTGCGCAAGACGCCGAGGCGTCCCGTCGACTGGCCCACCCTTCTGGCCCGGCGGTCTCCCTCCGCCCGCAGACGGAAGAACGTGTACGCGAGCTCGAGGAGGAGCTCCGCCGCCGCCGTACCCTGCGGACTCCCTCGCCGCCTCCTGCCGCTCATGGCCAAATTGACAACATATTGTCGAAATGACATCTTGACGTCAATGGCGGATTTCCCCGCGGCCGCACGGGGTGCCCTCGGCACCGGGAGCCCGGGACAGGCCGGCCACCCGAGGGGGCTCGTGGGCCGGCTCTTCGGCGCCGTGATGGCGCGCCTGAATCACGAGATGAACCGCTTCACGCTCGAGCAACTCGACGTGCGTCCTAGTGACCGGGTGCTCGAGATCGGCTTCGGCCCCGGCCAGCTCGTCGCCGCGCTGGCCGAAAGCGCGCAGGAGGGCGCGGTGTGGGGGGCTGACCACTCTGACACGATGGTGCGTCATGCGCTCGCCCGCAACCGCAAGGCCGTGCGGGCGGGTCGGGTCGCGCTCTGCCGTGCCGCGGTCTCGCGTCTGCCCTTCGAAGATGCCCGCTTCGACCGGGTCTGCGCGGTCAACAGCTTTCAGTTCTGGCCGGCCCCGGAAGAAGATCTACGCGAGGTGCGGCGGGTGCTGAAACCCGGCGGCCTTCTCGCCATTACCCTGCGCAAGGCCGCGGGGACTTCTGCACTCGGCATGGGCCGGCTCGCCGAGCCCTCGCGGATTGACGACGCCCTTCGTTTGCTCGCGACAGCCGGTTTTCGGGAGGCGCGCGTCGAATCCCGCCAGCTGCGCTACGTCACAGCCACCTGCGTCCTCGCCCGGGGCTGAGGGGGCGCGGCTAGGTCTGCGCACGGGCCCGGGCAAGCGTGAGTTGCCTGGCGAGAAAGCTTCGCATGGGAATGCGCGCCGCCTCGAGCTGCTGGGGAATGAACGAGGCGCGGGTAAGGCCCGGTAGCGTATTGGTCTCGAGATAGACGAGCCCATCCCTCGCTACGATGAGATCGGTGCGGGAATAGCCGAAGCAGCGCAGGGCACGGTGCGCACGAAGGCCGAGCTCCTGCGCCCTGGCCGCGACCTCGGGCGCGACCTCCGCAGGGGTAATTTCGCGCGCGCCTTGCCCCAGGTACTTGGCTGTGTAGCCAAAGCTCGTCCCCGCTTGCACCCGAATCTCCGAGCAAGGCAGTGCGCGCAATCCGTCGTCGTGATCGATCACCCCGACGGTGAGCTCCGTGCCAGAGACAAAGGCCTCGGCCAGGTAGGGCTGGGCTTCGTCCTTAAGCCGGTGCAGCGCGGGCTCGATCTCGTTCCGATCATTCAGGAACTGCAGTCCCATGCTCGAGCCGTCGGCCACGGGCTTGAGCACGAGGCGCGGATGCCGATCGAGCAGGTCGAACAGGCTCGCCCGGGCCCGCGGTACGTCCCTTCCGTCGACGACACGGGCCTCGGCCACACGCGCGCCCTGTGCGTTCACGATCTCGCGGGCGCGCACCTTGTCGAAGGCATCACGGCTCGCGGCGCTGCCCGAGCCCGTGAAGGGGATGCGTCGCTCCTCGAGCCAACCCTGAAGCGTTCCGTTTTCGGCGATGCCGCCGTGGAGCGCCAAGAAGAGCGTGAACCCGTCTGCGGCGAACTCGTCGAGGGCGAGCTTGAGCTCACGCCAAAGCGCAGGCCGCCGCGGCTCGAACTCCTGCTCAAAGGGTCGCGTGTGCCTTAGGAGTTCGTCCCGGGGCAGCTCGAAGACAGCGCCATCCGCGGCCCAAAAGCAGCAGCGCGGGCTCTCGAGGAGGGCCGCGACATTCTGCGCCGAGGCCACGGACACGAGCCGCTCCCGCGTCGGACCCCCAAAGAGAAGGACGACCTCACTCGTCATGCCACACCCTTCCCTGTGCCGCCCGGACTCTACCGCCGGGAGCTTTCCTACGAGAGGGTCGGCGCAGCATGGTTTTGACCTGAGGCCCCGCGGAGGTGGCGACCCCGGCAAAACCACCGGCACGCCTGCGGAGAAGAGCGCCCTAGAGCAACCTGCCCTGTTTGGCGGCCGCGGCGCGGTTGCGCTCCAAGGTGAGCAGGCGGCGCTTTAGGGCGAGGCCGCCCGCATAGCCGCCGAGGCCGTGAGAGGCCACCACCCGATGGCAAGGCACGATGAGCGCCACTGGGTTCGCGCTGTTCGCTCCGCCGACCGCGCGGCAGGCCAGGGGCTCACCAATCGCCCGCGCAACCTCGTGGTAGCTGCGGGTCTCGCCGTAGGGAATGCGGAGCAGCTCCTGCCAGACCTCTCGCTGGAAGCGCGTGCCCCGCAGATCGAGGGGCAGCGTGAAGGCGGTGCGTTTGCCCTCGAGATACTCGAGCACCTGGGCGATCGCCGCGCGATTCGGTGCAAAGGCCTCGACCGTTTTGGCTTCCGGTGCATTCCGCGAGAGCCAGCCGGCAAGGCCACGCCCGTTCGCGTGGGGAAGCTCAAGGTACGCAACGCCGCCCGCCGTGGAGAGGATGCGCAGCGGACCGAGGGGAGACTCGAACTCGGCGAGATGAACGGCCTCCATGGCCGCACTCTACCACCCCTGGAGACCGGTCAGGCCTCCCACGCCCGCCGGGGGCGCCCAGGCGCGAGGCGGACAGCGACCGAGCCAAACGACCCTCGCTCCCTTCACTGGGCGTCCCTCGATCGGGACGGACGCGAAAAAGAACCTTGGTCCCGGCGCCGCGCGCGAGTTGGGGCGAGCGATTAGAATCGCCCCGGGATGACAAAGCTCCAACCCTCTTCGCTCGAACTCCTGCGCGCCCTCCATTTCGCGGCGCAAAAGCACCGCGACCAACGACGGAAGGATTCGGACGCCTCCCCGTACATCAATCATCCCATCGAGGTCGCTGAGACGCTGGCACGGGTGGGAGGGGTGAGCGACCTCGCGGTGCTGCAGGCTGCGATCTTGCACGACACCGTGGAGGACACGGAAACCACTCCAGCGGAGCTCGAAGCCACCTTCGGCCGCGAGGTGCGCGAACTCGTGGCCGAGTTGACGGACGACAAGCGGCTCCCGAAGCAGGAGCGCAAGCGCCTTCAGGTCGAGCACGCGCCTTCGCTCTCCCGGCGGGCGAAGCTCGTGAAGCTCGCCGACAAGATCTGCAACCTTCGCGACATCGCGCACGCACCGCCTCGGGGCTGGTCCCGGGAACGCCGCGTCGAGTACCTCGCCTGGACCGAGCGCGTCGTCGCCGGGTTGCGCGGCGAAAACGACGCCCTCGAGAAGCGCTATGCCGAGGTCCTGGGTGAGGCCCAGAACATCCTTTCGCGCGAGGCTCCGGGCCAGAGCCAGGTCTCGATCGAGCTCGTGCCGCGCTCCGTGGAATCCCTGGAGGCCGACCTACGGCTTCTTCACGAGCACTTCCCGCAGATCTCGACGGTAAATATTCCAGACCTCCTGCGCTTTCCCGTCCGAAGCTGGGATGCCTGCCAGAGGGCACGCGCCTACGTCGAGCGCGGGATCGCGCACCTGCGCTCCATGGACTTCGACCTCACGGGGCCTTTCGTGCTGAAGGACGTGCTCGCCACGCGTGGTCTGTCCGAAGTACTCGTCGTGCGCGGCGATGCACCCCAGGAGCTCAGTCGCCGCGTCTACCCCACCCGCCCGACGGAGCTCATCTCGGCGATCAAGAGCCAGCTGCCCGGTATGAAAGTCTACGCCTCGTTCGATCCCTATCGTTCGAGCCTGCACGCGGCAAGCGAGCTTGCCCGGGCCAAGCTCGACGCCGGCGCCGACGGCTTTTTCACGCAGCCTTTCTTCGACCTGCGGCAGATGGACCTGTGCGCGGAACTTCTGGCGGGCTGCGAGGTGTACTGGGGCGTTTCGCCCGTCCTTGGCGCGCAGACGCGCCGCTACTGGGAGGTGAAAAACCGGGTGATCTTCCCGGCGGCCTTCGAGCCCACGCTTGCCTGGAACCGTCGCTTCGCCGCAGAGTGCCTGAGCTGGGTGCGAGAGCACGGCACGCATCTCTACTTCATGCCCATTCGCACCGACCTGGTGGCGTATCTGGAGGACATTCTTTGAGCCAGCCCGCGACCTCGAGGCGGCTTTCCGCCCGCGCGCCCTTGTTCCGGGTCCGGGAATGAGCTCGACCCAGACCTGGGATCCGGAGCGTTACGCACGAAACGCGCGCTTTGTCTCGGATCTCGGCCAGCCCGTTCTGGATCTGCTCGCTCCGCAGCCGGGGGAGCGGGTGCTCGACCTTGGCTGCGGGGACGGCGTCCTCACCGAGAAGCTCATGGCCCTTGGTGCAAGCGTGGTGGGCGTCGACGGCAGTGCGCCGCAGATTGCCGCGGCACGCGGGCGCGGCATCGACGCGCACGTCATGGATGGGCAGGCCCTGACCTTCGAGCGTGAGTTCGACGCGGTGTTCAGCAATGCGGCGTTGCACTGGATGCGCGAGAGCGATGCGGTGATCCGCGGAGTGGCGCGTGCGCTCCGACCCGGCGGCCGCTTCGTGGGGGAGTTCGGCGGGCACGGCTGTGTCGCCAGGATCGTGGCCGCCGTGGAAGCCGCGCTCGGCCGCCGTGGGATTGACGCCGCTCGGCTCAACCCCTGGTACTTCCCCACCTCGACGGAGTACGGCGCGCGGCTCGCCGCGGGAGGATTCGAGGTGGGTTACATCGCCTTGATTCCGCGCCCGACGGCGCTGCCCGGAGACATTCGCGGATGGCTCGAGACCTTCTGCGAATGCTTCACCGCGGCCCTTCCGCCTTTGGATCGCGCCGCCTTCCTCCACGAAGTACAGGAGGCGCTTCGGCCGCAGCTGTGCGACGCCGAGGGGCGCTGGAGTGCAGACTACGTCCGCCTGCGCTTTTCCGCCCGGCTGCGCGCGCCCCTCACACCGCGTCCTTGAGCCCGAGCCGCTTCATCATCTTCTGGAGCGACTGGCGAGGGATTCCGAGCTTCTCCGCGGCGCGGCTCTTGCTGCCGGTTTCCGCGAGCGCATCGAGGATCATGCGGCACTTCAGTGCGTCGACCGACCGGTTCAAGTCCCACACGCGGGGTCCCGGGCCCTCCACGACTGGGGGAGGCTCCGACAGGACCTCACGGATGTGCTCGGAGAACATATCGACGGTGACCATCTCGGCCTCGCCCGCGAGTGCCACCACGCGCTCGATCTCGTTCTCGAGCTCCCGCACGTTGCCGCTCCAGGAGTGCGCGACCAGTCGGTCCATCGCGGCATTGGTGAACCCCTTGAGCGCGCGACCCATCTTTCGATTCGCCCGGTCGAGAAACTGGTGGGCGAGGCTCGGGATGTCGGTCCGGCGTTCGCGCAGCGGCGGCAGGTGGATCTCGACGACGCGTAGGCGGTAGTAGAGATCCTCCCGGAAGCGGCTCTCCGCCACCTCCTTGCGCAAATCGAGGTTCGTGGCCGCGATCACGCGGACGTCGACTTTGCGGGTCTCCGACGAGCCCAGGGGACGAATCTCGCCATCCTGCAGCACCCGAAGCAGGCGCACCTGCATCCCGGGCTTCGTCTCACCGATCTCGTCCAAGAAGATCGTCCCGCCATCAGCCAGCTCGAACAGGCCCTTCTTGTCCTGGTGCGCACCGGTAAAAGCCCCGCGCTTGTGGCCGAACAGCTCGCTTTCGAGCAGCGTTTCTGGCAGCGCGGCGCAGTTTTGTGCCACGAAACGGGCGTTTTTGCGGGGACCACTGTAGTGGATGGCGCGCGCCACCAGGTCCTTGCCGGTGCCCGTCTCCCCTGTCAGCAAGACCGTGGCATCGGTGCTCGCCACCTTCTCCATGACGTCAAAGACACGGTTCATGGAGGGCGATGCCCCGATGATCTGGTCGAAGGCGTAGCGACCTTGGACCTCGCGCCGCAGATACAAATTCTCGTTGCGAAGCTTCTCGTTGGCGAGGCCCAGCTCCTGCGTCAAGCCGGCATTGCGCCGCGCGAGCTCCCAGGTCTCTAGGGCACGCTTCACATCGAGACGCAGCTCGTCCGGCTCCCAGGGCTTTTGGATGTAGCGGTAGATGCGCCCCTCGTTGATGGCGCGGATCAGCGAGCCCACATCGGCGTAGCCGGTGAGCAGCATGCGAATCGTGTCGGGGTGGCGGGTGTTCACCCGCTCCAAGAACTCCGTGCCCGTCATACCAGGCATCACCTGGTCGGCGATGACGAGGGCGACCTCCTCGCGCTCGAGGACCTCGAGGCCGCGCTCCCCGCTCGAAGCCGTAAAAACCTGATAGTCATCCTCGAGGGTGAGCTCAAGGGACTCGCGGATCGCCGCTTCGTCGTCGACAAGCAGGATTCCGTAGGGGCGATCGCCACGTTCCCGGCGCGCCCCTTCGATCGCGTTTTGTGCGCGCTCGTCGGTCATCGCCGGAGGGTAACAGTCGATCGTAGTGAGAACAGCGGGGGCGGCGGCATTGCGGGCCACCGCCGCCCCCAAGGTGTCGGCGCTTGGTGGCTGGCCTACCTCCGCGCGCGGCGCGCCGTGCGGCGCGTGGTGGGCGCGCGGCGGCGTGCCTTCCTCGCGGTTCGTCGCGCGGGCTTGCGCGCCGTGCGTCGAGCGCTTGCCCGCCCGGCCGCTCGTCGGCGGCCACCCGAGCGGGCCATCTTCGTCCGGGAGACATCGCCCTGCTTGTCAATGAAATAGAGGAACCCATCCTCCCGCTTTACGCCCGCCTTGGCGACTTTTTCGGGCTTGCCCTTGGCGGGCTTTCCACCGCCGCGAGCCATTCGCGCCCGGCTGACGTCCCCCTGCTTGTCGAGATAGTAAAGCCATCCGCGCTCTCGCCGGATGCTCGTCTTCGCGACCTTCGTGGCCATGCAGCCATCTCCTTTGTGTCAAGCGGATCGCGCGGCGTCTATGTCCACGCAACCCGCGCTTCCAGATCGTCCGCGCAACCACGCGGAGCCCTGGAGGACGCGCAGCCGCAGGGAGGGAGCCAACGTGCTGCGCCGGGCGAGAGAATCGGTCTCGTCTCCGTCGGTGTCAACGGTTTTTCGAGGGGTTGGGCCTAGAATTTGCGAGTTTCACCGACGGGCGCGCCAGGAGTCATCCCGCGATCCGGGCCTCCACCCGCTCGAGGACGCGGGTCTCGAGGCTCCGGCCCTCGAGGGTGTTGATCTCCTGCAGCCCCGTGGGACTCGTCACATTCACCTCCGTCAGGCACCCACCGATCACGTCGATGCCCACGAAGAAGAGTCCATCGCGCTCGAGCCAGGGCCGCAGGGCGTCGATGATCCGACGGTCGTCCGCATCGAGCGTGGTCGCGACCGCGCGTCCACCGACGTGGAGATTGGCTCTTGTCTCCCGCTCTGCGGGGACACGCAGCAGCGCGCCGAGGGGCTCGCCCTCCAGCAGAAGGATCCGCTTGTCCCCGGTTCGGATCTCGGGCAGGTAGCGCTGCGCCATCGTCCACTGGGTGCCGAAGCGGGTGCTTTGCTCCAGGATCGAAAACAGGTTCCGGTCATCGTGGCGGACATGGAAGATGCCCTCGCCGCCCTTGCCGGAGAGCGGCTTCACGATCATTTCACCGCCCACCTTGGCCATGAAGTCGATGAGCTCAGGGATACTGCGTGTCACCCGGGTCTCAGCCATGAGCTGCGGAAAATGGAGCGCGTAGAGCTTCTCGTTCGCGGATAGGATCCCGGCGGGGCGATTCAGCACGAGCGCACGTTGGCAAAGCGTGAGAATCTGCGTTGCGGTGATGTAATCGGCGTCCGCAGGCGGGTCCTTGCGTTGAAACACGACGTCCACCCGGTCGTCGAGCACCAGGGTTTGGGCCGGGCCGAGCGCAGCATGACTCCCCTGCTCCCGCCGCAGCGTGATCGCCCGTACCCGTGCGGAGGCCTTGCCGTCATCGACCGCGAGGTCCCCCTGCTCGAGGTACAGGACGTGGTGGCCCCGGCGCTGCGCCTCGAGCATGAAGGCGAAGGTGGTATCCTTGGCGATGTCGATCCCGCCAATCGGGTCCATCAAGAAAGCCATGGTGAGGGCGCGGGAGCGCATTCAGGCAAACCTCCGTTCGACCGAACCGAAGCGGTAGCGCAGCGAGCCGACCGTCGGCTACGGTGCAAACGGCTCCGGAGCACAAATGCGCATCCTTGGCTCGCGAGTCTTCCGGCTGCTGTTCGGGCTCGCGGCGCTCTTCACGCTGGCGATCGCGGGACTTGCGCTCTACGTCTATCAAGAGATCGAGAGTGAGCTCCCGGACCTCGAGAAGCTGACCGACTACCGCCCTGCCCTCACGAGTACCGCGTACGATCGCAAAGGACGCCCCATCGGCGAGTTTTATGAGGAACGCCGCCGCCTCGTGCCGGTGGGGAAGATCCCGAAGCTCGTGGTTCAGGCCTTTGTGGCGGGCGAGGACGACACCTTCTTCGAGCACACGGGCCTCGATTACACGGCCATCCTGCGCGCGGCTTGGGTGAATCTGCGGGCAGGCGGCAAGGTGAAGCAGGGAGGGAGCACGATCACGCAGCAGGTGGCGAAGAGCCTGCTCTTGTCCTCGGAACGAAGCGTGCTGCGCAAGCTCAAGGACATGGTGCTGGCTCGGCGGATCGAGCAGCACTTCAGCAAAGATGAGATCCTCTATCTCTACCTGAACCAGATCTACCTCGGACACGGCGCCTACGGAGTCGGCCAGGCCGCACGCACCTACTTCGGGAAGGATGTGGCGGACCTTACGCCGTCGGAGGCGGCGCTGATCGCCGGCCTTCCGAAGGCACCGAGCGACTACTCGCCCTACAACAACCCCGAGGCCGCGGACACTCGGCGGCGTTATGTGCTCGAGCGGATGCTCCACGAGGGGTACCTGGACCCGCAGCAGTACGAGACTGCAGTCGCGAGTCCACCACGCCTGACCCCTCCACCCGAGCGCGACGATTACGCGGCTGCGGGCTACTTCACAGAGGAAGTGCGTCGGCTTCTCTTCGATCGGCTCGGGAGTACCCGTGTCCTGCGCGGCGGACTCACGATCGAGACCACGCTCGATCTGGATCTTCAACACTCTGCGGTGTCTGCGGTGCGTGCTGGGCTCGAGGCCCTCGAGCGTCGTCATGGCGGCTACCGGGGTCCGCTGCGCCAGGTGCGGCGCGGCGCGGAGGCCGAGGCGCTCAGCGAAATCGCGCGCGAAAACGGTTTCGCGCGGGCCGTGGTGGCACAGGGCGGATTCCGCCTCTCACCGATCAAGGCCTACACCGGGCTCGTGACCGCCGTCGACCCGAGCGCCGGCACGGCGACCGTCGCGCTCGCGCCCGGGGTCGAGGCCACGCTGCACGTCGAGGATGTGGCGTGGGCGCTCAGGAAGGCGCCTGAGGGCCAAGCGCGCGAAGCGAAGGCCATCGCGACCGTGCTCCATGTGGGCGATGTCGCGAAGTTCGCGACCAAGCGGCCGGAAGCGCCTCCCGCCGCCCCCGCGGCGGCCGCTGCGCCCGCCGCGGCTCCGCCGCCCACAGCGCCGGGCCCGGCGTCTGCCAAAGAGCCGCTGCAGCTCGTGCTCACCCAGGAGCCGCGGGTGGAAGGTGCCCTCGTATCGCGCGACGTAGCATCCGGTGAAGTCTTGGCCCTCGTGGGAGGCTACGACTTCGCGCGCAGCGAGTTCGACCGAGCAACGCAGGCGCGCCGCCAGCCGGGTTCCGCCTTCAAGCCGTTTGTCTACGGCGCAGCCCTGCTGGAGGGCTTCACACCCGTCTCGATCCTCATGGACACGCCTGTGGTCATGATCGATCCGGGAACGGGCCAGCTCTGGAAGCCCGAGAACTACACCCGAAAGTTCCTGGGAGCCCTGACCGCTCGGGAAGCGCTGGCGCGCTCGATCAACAACGCCACGATCCACCTGTTCATGGAGGTCGGGGTGAACCGGGTGATCGAGTTTGCGCACCAGCTCGGCATTCGCTCGCCCCTCGGCCACAATCCCTCCCTCGCCCTCGGCTCGACCGAGGTCTCATTGCTCGAACTCACGGCTGCGTACACCACGATCGCCGCGGAGGGGCAGCGCACCCCGCCGGCCTTCATCACGCGCGTACGGGATCGCGATGGCCAGGTCCTGCTCGAGAACGTCGCGCTCGGAGACATCTCCTCGGAGGACAACGACGAGAGCACGCCGGCGCATCCTCCGACAGACGCCGTCGACACCACAGCCAGCCAAGCCATCGCTCCCGAGCAAGCGTTCCTGCTCGCGAGTCTGCTGCGCGCGACGGTCGAGGAGTCCTACGGCACGGCCCACAAGGCTGCGGCGCTGGGCCGGCCCCTCGCCGGGAAGACGGGGACGACAGACGATCAAAAGGACGCCTGGTTCATCGGATTCTCTCCGGAGATCGCGACCGGCGTTTGGGTGGGTCACGATGAGAAGGAGGTGCTCGGCGACAAGGAGACCGGCGCGAAGGCGGCCCTGCCGATCTGGATCGACTTCATGCAGTTCGCGCTGGCCGATAAGCCCGTGCGCGACTTCCCGGTTCCGCAAGGCATCGTGTTCGCCCGCGTCAGCAAGACGACTGGCCTTTTGGCCCAGGCGGGTGACCCGTCGAGCTTCTTCCAGCCCTTCGCCGAGGGGACAGAGCCTTCGGAGCGGCGCGCAACGACCGGCCCCGACGCGGCGCAGACCGAGGGCTACGACTTGCTGCGTAACGATTCGTTCTAATCCATGCGTTCGGCGCGCCTGCGCAGCGCGCCAAGGCTCCGAAACGACGGGGTGGGGTTCGCTTTCTTGCGCCTTGTCGCGTGCCGACGGACCCTCGGGCATCGGCTATCGCCGCACGGCGAGCGGGGCACGCGGCCCCTGCAAAATTCCGCGAATTGACAGGGCAAGGCCCGCCGGGCTAGCTAGCGGGGCAGGAGGTGGCGCCGTGCCCGGGGATGTCCGCGAGCCGGCCGAGCGGACGAGCCGGGTGGGCGCCGCGCGCGGGCGGCGGACCCGTGTCGCGAGCCCGGCGGACGCACCCGCACCGAGTGACGTGCAGAGCGTCCTCGGGGCGGCGCTGCGCCGCCTGATCGACACCACTGGGTGTGGACGCGCCGCGGCTTGGATGCGCCGGGACGGCGGCGAGCTTTTCGTCGCGGCAGCGAGCGTGGAGGATGTCGCGCCGCAGCCCCCGACCACAGCTGCCTTTGCGGAGGGCGCGCGGCTGACCGGCGCCACCGATCTTGGGCTTCCGTCCGCTCCTCCTGCCTTGCGCGCGCTCGCCCAGCAGCAGGGGTTCTCGGCCATCATCCCGATTGGACAGCGCGACGGCGAGCCCGCGGCGCTGCTCCTCGTCGGAGGCATGGACGATCTTCCCGGCCGGGTGCGCCCGCGCACCCTCGCCGCCTTGGACGCAGCAGCCCGGCAGCTTGGAGGTCCGCTCGAGGCGGCCGCCGGTCTTGCACGCATCGCGCGTCTTGACGACGGTGTCCGGCGCCTTGACCGCCTGGCCGCACTTGGCGACCTCGTGGCAGAGATCGTGCACGAAGTGCGCAACCCCCTGGTGTCGGTGAAGACCTTCGTCCAGCTCTTGCCCGAGCGTCAGGACGATCCCGAGTTTCGGACCCGCTTTTCGGAGGTCGTCGAAAGCGAGCTGCGGCGGATCGAGCGCCTGCTCGATGTGGTGCTCGAGCATGCGCGCCCGCGGGCAGCGGCGCCCCCAGGCACCTCCACCGCCGTCGCCCCCGTCCTCGGCTCGGTGGCGGGTCTGCTCGCGCATCGCGCGCTCGAGCACGGTGTCACGCTGAGCACGCAGGCCCCCGCCGACCTTCCGGGGGTCGCCATGAGCGACGATGGCCTGCGCCAGGTCGTTTTGAACCTCGCGCTCAACGCGATCGATGCGACGCGTTCCGGGGGCTGCGTCCGTTTGGTCGCAGCGCCCGCGCCGGGCGGCGTCGAGGTGCGGGTGGAAGATGAGGGCCCGGGGGTTCCTCTCGCGCTGCGCGAGCGCATCTTTGAGCCGTTCTTCTCGACCAAACGCGACCGTCCCGGCGGCCTTGGGCTTGCCATCTCCCGCCGCATTGTGGAAGAAGCCGGGGGCGTGCTCGCGATTACCGACCGTGTCGGCGGGGGCGCCGCGTTCCGGTTTACCCTGGCGCTCGCACCCTAGTCCGCGCGCCCGCGCGGGCTCCCCTCGGCGGCCGCATCGGCGCCCCGCAGCCAGGCCGCACTCTCGCGACCGAGCTCCGCGAGTCCCACGGAGAAGAAGTGGTCGGCCTTGGGCAAGACCACGAGCACTCCGGCCGCCAGCTCGTCTGCAATCGCCTGCAAAGACGCCGGCGGCGCGATCCGATCGTGCTGGCCCGCAATGAGGAGCACTTCCCCTCGGAAGGTGCGCAGCCGTTCAAGGTCGAGCAGCTGCGGGGGCGGCGCAATGAGCAGAAGGCGCCCTGCTGCGGGATCGGCGGAGGCAGTCAGCTGCGCCACGGCTGCGGCGGCGCCGAACGAGTAGCCGCATAGAACAAGAAGGCCGGGAGCCGTTTCCCGCAGCAGTGCGAGGGCGGCGGCATAGTCCTGTGCGGCGTCTTGCGGCTCGCCGCTTGGGGTGCCTGCGCTGGCGCCGACGCCACGCCAGTTGAAGCGCAGAGAACCGAGGCCTGCCCCGGCAAAGACATAGGCGAGCTCGCTCACCACCGGGTTTTCCATGCTTCCGCCGTACAGCGGGTGGGGCGGAGCGATCACGGCGCCGCCTCGGCTCGGGCCCGCGGCGCGTAGGAAGAGGCCCTCGAGCGCTGCTCCTGCGCCCAGGCTTTCGCATGCGATGGTCACCATGCGCTCGTTCGCTCCGGACACCTCGCGAGTCTCCCGCAGATCCGTCGCCGCTGCACGGGTGCCCTGCTAGGCTGCGCGCGACCCTCGGTGCGGCAGGCGTTTTGCCGCGGAACCGCGATCATGCGCGAGAGCCAAGCCGCCCGGCGCGCGCGCGCCAGCGAAATCGTGAAGCTGCTCGAACAGGCGTACCCGGATGCCGCCTGTGCCCTCGAGCACCGCAATCCCTTTGAACTCCTCGTGGCGACCATCCTCTCGGCCCAGTGCACGGACAAGATGGTGAACCAAGTGACGCCGCGACTGTTTGCGCGCTTTCGCGACGCGCGGGCCCTCGCGGATGCATCCCCGGCCGAGGTCGAGCGCATCATTCAGCCGACTGGCTTCTTCCGCCAGAAAACGAAATCCATTCAGGCGGCAGCGCGTGACATCGTGGAGCGGTTTGGCGGCACCGTGCCAGGAACTCTGGAAGAGTTGACTACGCTGCGCGGCGTCGGCCGCAAGACCGCGAATGTCGTGCTCGGCGACGCCTTTGGCGTGCCTGGCCTCACGGTGGACACCCACATGACACGGGTCAACCGCCGGCTTGGGCTCACACAGCACGAGGACCCGGTGAAGATCGAGCGCGACCTCATGGAGCTCGTGCCGCGGGAGCAGTGGACTTTGTATTCCCATCGCGTGATCCACCACGGCAGGGTGTGCTGTGAGGCGCGCCGCCCGCAGTGCGAGCGCTGTCCCCTTCGCGCGCTTTGCCCCTGGCCGGATTCACGGTCGGCAGGGGCTCGTCCTTTCCGGAAGGCGCCCCGCAGCGCGGCTGCAGCGCGCCGGCGGAAGCGGCGGCCGTGACCCGCCGTCTGGTGCACAAGGGCCGATCTATTTCTGTGTATGTCGAGCAAGCCGAGCTACCGAACGGCCGAAGGGTCGAACTGGATATCCTGCGCCACCCGGGAGCGGCCGCCGTCGTCCCGTTCCTGTCACAGACGGAAGTGCTGCTGATCCGTCAGTACCGCTACGCCGCAGGCGGAGCGATCCTCGAGGTGCCCGCGGGAAAGCTCGACGGAGAGGATCCGGCGGTGTGCGCGGCGCGCGAGCTTGAGGAGGAGGCGGGCCAGCGCGCGGGCCGTCTCGAGAAGCTCGGGGAGATCTGGACCACACCCGGTTTTACGGACGAGAAGATCCACCTCTTCGCCGCCTCTGAGCTTGAGCCTGTGCCCCAGCGTCTCGAGTGCGACGAGGTGATCGAGCTGGTTCGCATGCCGTTTGCGCGGGCCATCGAACTCGTCTGGAGCGGCGAGATTGCGGATGCGAAGAGCGCGCTCGCGCTGCTTCACGCCGCCCATCGGCGCGGGGCGCTCGGCTAGGCGATGGAGCTCGCCGTCGCATTGGCCTGGCACGTCCTCCCCTTCGAGGATCTTGTGGCGCTGGTCCAGCGTGCCGAGGAGCAAGGCTTCCCTGCGGTCTTCGTGGACGGGGACGTGAGCCTGATCCCGAGCCGCGGCGACGCGGACGTGCTCGACGGATGGACCCTCACGACCGCGCTCCTTCAGCGGACGCGACGCATCCAGGTGGGCTCGATCCGCCTGGTTCACCACTGGAATGCCGCGAAGCTGGCCCAAGCGGCGGCGACGCTCGATCGCATGGTTCCGGGGCGCCTACGCTTCCTGGTGTCGATAGGGGGGCAGCCGCAGGACGCCCGCTTCGGACTGCCGCTGCCCCCGAGCGCAGCGCGCATCGCGTGGCTCGACGAGACCCTTTCCGCCGTGCGCGCGCTTTGGCGAGGGGAAGAGGTGAGCGTGCGGGGTCGCTTTGTCACGCTCGACCGGGCGCGTGTTCGCCCGTGCCCGCGCAGCCTTGCGGTCGAAGTGGCGGGCCGCGGCCCACGACTGCTCGAGCTTGTGGCCCGCCACGCCGACGTGTGGGACATGAATCTCCCTCCGCTCCCGGGACGGGTGGCGGAGGCGAGCCGCCAACTCGACGCGCTGTGTCAGGCCCGGGGACGGGACCCCGCGAAAATCCGACGCTCCATGTGGGTGTTCACCCGACCCGGCGAGGACCCGAGCGACCCGCGCCTGCACGCCGAGTTTCGGCGCCTGAACCCCTGGTTCTCGGCCGTGGCCGACGACGATCTGCCCGCTGCGCTCGTGGCGGGGCCACCCGCGGCCTGCCGGGACCGCTTCGTCGAGCTTGCCCAGGAGCTGCGAATCGCCCATCCCGTCGCCGATCTTTCGGGCCTCGGTCGCGACGCAGCGCAGCGCGCCCTTGACGCGCTCGCGCCCCGCTAGGCCGTTGGCCGCGCCGGGCTTCACTGAAGATCCAAACGTCGTTGACCGAACAGCGTTCAGTCCTTAGGCTTCTCTAGTCCCACGGGGCTGCGCCCACCCCGTGGGCGTGGGAATCCACGCCCAGGAGGCTCGCCTTGCGGGGCCCCCCGGACGATGAGGCTGGTAGACCCAGCAGTTGCTCGCGCTTTGCGCGAGCGCCTCGCGCGAGCGAGGGGAGGCAAGGGCGTCATTGTACGGTCGCGGATATCAAACGAGTGGCGGGATGGGCTTTGGCCCGGCGATCACGCCGCCCATCGTCAAGCAGCTGCTATGGGCCAATGTCGGCGTCTTCCTCGCGCAGTTTCTGATCACGAGCGGCTGGCATGCGCCTGAGTTCGAGGATCTCTTCGCCCTCACCCCGACCGAGTTCTGGTCGAAAGGCTATCTCTGGCAGCCTTTCACCTACATGTTCCTCCACGGCAACCTCCTTCATCTCGCGATGAACATGTTTGTGTTCTGGATGTTCGGGTCGCCGCTGGCTCTCGTCTGGGGTCCCAAGCGTTTTCTGCGCTTCTACCTCTTCTGCGGAGTCTTCGCCGGATGCATGATTGCGACACTTCCGTACGCGATGGCACCTCTCGGGCTGGAGTTCACAAGCCTGTCTAAGTTCATCCCCACCGTTGGCGCCTCGGGCGCCATCTATGGCGTGATCCTGGGTTATTCCCTCACGTGGCCAAATCGCACGGTGATGCTGATCTTCCCTCCCGTCGCTTTTCGTGCCATCTGGCTGATCCCGGTGCTCTTCTTGCTAGAGGCGATGTTCGGGCCTTCGAACGTGAGCCACGTGGGACACCTCAGCGGAGCCGCTGGCGCCTGGCTCTACCTGCGGCGCGAAAGCGGCGGCGGGGCGCTCGGCCTGCCCTCGCTGCAGCAGCTTCGCTACCGCTGGCGGCGCTATCGCATGCGCAGCCAACTGCGCGCAGTGCGCCGAGAGGACGAACTCTTTCGGGACCGGTCGCGCGAACCTCGCGACCGTACGCTCCACTAGGTGTCACCCATGAAGCGCAAGCGCGGTGAGCCGAGAGACAACCTTTGCAGCGGCGACGCGGAGCACGGGCACGGGCTCGGCGCCTTCATCCGCAGCCTGCTGGCGGGCATTCCGTGGAGCGAGCGCGCCGAACGGGTGGACACCCATTCCTACAAGGCACCGCGGGGGGGCGCGGTTCGCATCCACAACGCGAACGGCAAAACCTTTGTCGTGGGTGAGGACCGCGACGACGTCCTCGTGAGGTCTTGCAAGCGCGCCCGGGCCGAATCGTCGGACGCGGCCGCCGAGCTCTTGGATGCGATCCGCATCCTCGATCAGGAAAACGCTGCAGGTCTCGAGCTGGAGGTCGAGGCGCCGCGAAAGTGGAACCGTCACGGCAGTGCAAACCTGGAAGTGCGCCTGCCGCGCACCCTGCGCGTCGAGGTCGTGGCGTCGAATGGCAAGGTCTCGATCGACGGAATCCGCAGCGCAGTGCGGGCCCGTTCGAGCAACGGTTCCGTCAGCGTGACGCACGTGCTCGGTGACATCGAGGTCCACACCTCGAACGCAAAGGTCGAGTGCTGCGACACCTGCGGTCGCCTCATCGCTCGCTCCAGCAACGGCAAAATCGAGCTCGAGGAGCATCGGGGCTCGATCGATGCCTCGACGTCCAATGGCTTGATCCAGGCTCGCGTCGACGAAGTGGGGCCCGAAGGCATCTTGCTCGCGACGAGCAACGGGCGCATCGTCCTCGAGCTGCCCGAGAAGACCGATGCCGACGTCGACCTTCACGTCGACAATGGCGTAATCCGCAACGACCGCACGCTGGCGAGCCCGACGCGCTCGAACGGTCGCGTGAAAGGCACCCTGGGTCGTGGCGGCATTCCCATCAAACTCCGCACCTCCAACGGATCCATCTGCCTGCGCTAGGTACGCCGCAAACGCGGTGGCTTGCCGGTCCGGCTGACACGATTCTCAGGTTTGGCGAGAAATCGCCCTGGCGCGCGCTTACGCGGCGGCGGGAATCGGCGTGCGCGGCCTCGCATTCGGCGGTGGCAAGGCGATCACCCGGGCGACTCGCGGCCTCTCTCGGTCGTTGGGTGCGGGAAGCTCGAGCGGCGGGCGCGAGAAGCCGGTGATTTCGAGAGGACCGCGCAGGCGCTAGTTCGATTCCTCGAGGAGGGCTCGCATCTGCGCTTCGAGCTCCTTCATGCGCGCTCTTCGTGCCGCGGCTTTGGCGAGCTGATCGGGCGTCAGGACCGCGCGTACCTGGAGCATGGCCTCGAGCCCATGCTGGGCGAGCTGCTGGCGGATTTGGAGCGTGCGGTCGAGCAGCGGCTTCACGTCCGCAGCGGTCACATTGCCGGGGCCCAGCAGCGCCGTCGCCAGCGCATCCTGCGCGGCATGCAGCTGATCAAACAGATCGTGCAGACTCGCGTGGTTCGCTTCGAGAATCTTGTGCACCTGCGTCTGCTGATCGGGTGTGAGGTGAACGCCCTGCAGAATCCGCATCGGATCCTCGCCCTGCATGGGAGGCGGGCCGCCAAACCCACCCCTTCCGTGGAACATCCCCGGTTCCTCGGCAAGGGCGGGCGACACCAGTGCGATGAATACGATGAGGGCCGGTATCGACCTGCGTAGCATAGGTTCCTCCGCGTCCTACCAGCCCTGTGCCAGGGTGGTGACGTCCTGCGCGTCACACGATTCCGCGTCTAGTTGATCCTCGAGCGTGCAAGGGCGCTCTCCCGTGAGCGCGGTGCCGAGCGCCGCGAGCTGCGCCGCTCTCGGGCTTGCGACCGCTCCGGAGTCCTCCTCGATGGCAGGGAAAAGCGCCTGGGACGCAGTGTGCATGAACCCGGCAAGCTCGAACGGGCTCCCCGGCTCCACCGTAACGGGACGCACCCAAAGCACGGCGGCCACACACGCCGCAGCGGCGCCAAGCACAAGGACCCCCAGCAGGGGCCGCGCAGGGCGCCCGGGCGAGCGCCGCAGCAGTTCAAGCGGCGGATCCTCGAACAAGGCTTCGCGGATGCGCTCCACGTCTTGCTCGATCCTGCGCATGCGCAGCGCGCACTCCGGGCAGGCCGCGAGATGACGCCGTTGCGCCGCGCGCCCCTCTCCTGCAAACAGGCGCTCCAGCGTTCGATCGTCGGGGCACTCTCTCATGCGCGACCTCCCAAGGTGCGTCTTAAGTGACCGATCGCCCGGTGCAGGTGACGCTTTACGCTGCCTGCACTCATGCCGAGCGCCTGCGCCACTTCTTCCGTCGACCAGCCTTCGAGGTGCCGCAGTGCGAACACCTCCTGTTGTCGCGCCGAGAGCGCGCGATAAGCCACCCAGATGCGGCCGCGTTCTTCACGGCCCAAAAGCTCCTCTTCAGCGTCGCGACGAAGCCCGGGGAGCTTCGATTCGTCGAGCTCCACCCCGGGCTGCCACACCCGGCGCCACCACGCCGACCGCCGGCGGTCACGACAGGCATTGAGCGCCACAGTCGTAAGCCACGGCTCCCAGGCCTGTGCCTCGGTGCCGTCCTCGAGCGCACGGTGGAGCTTCAAGAACACCTCTTGCGTCACGTCCTCGGCCTCGCCGGGATCGGAAAGTAGCCAGCGACACAGCCGCCCGATGCGCACGGCGTGGGCGCGGTGCAGCTCGTCGAAACGCGACCGCGGCCTCGGCACCGATTTCAGGCCGCCGTCCCGGTCCACGTCCTTGGCCATGGCGCAGCTCGCGAGGCGCCTCGCGGGCGCCATGGGCTCACGACCGCAATTCGAGCGCGCGCTCGAGCTGCGATGGCGAGAGCAAGCCGCGCACCTCCACGAGCGCGCTGAGCGCGCGCTCGAGGATCTCTTGCCGCAGGACAAGCAGCCGGTGGATTTCCGGCTGCACGTCCTGGACCGTCGCATCTGCGCCGCGCAGCAGGGTCTCGGCGAGGCCATCCTCGGCGGTTCGCACCTCGTCTTCGAGCGCACGCAGGGCGCGGGCCTCGCGCAGAAGGACCCGGTAGAGCCGATCGGTTTGTACTCGGCCCTCCTCCGCGCTCACGTCGAGCTCGGCTGCCAGCCGCTGCGCCCGCTCTGCCAGCCCGTCCATCCCCTTCATCAGAGTCCTCCGCGCGCGGTCTCGGACCCCTCTGGCCGCGCCCCAAACGAACAAACGAGGCAGGGGGGCAATCGGTTGACGCGCCGAAGGCCCGCAGTCTTCGCGGTCCGCTCATGCGCCGGTGGAAGAGAGAGGGAGGATCTGCGCGCGCACGCTTTCACCGTCGACCCAGAGTCGACCCACCGAGCGCGGGCGGCCCTGGCCCGGCGGTCCGGCGTAACCGGGATTGAAGTGCAGCACGCCGCTGCGCCACTCGCAGAGCGCACTGTGGGTGTGGCCAAAGACGAGGGCGTGCGGCTCCCAAGCGCGCAGCTCACGCTCGATGCGCGGGTGAAGCATCCCGAAGTTGTCGTACCAGTGACACAAGAGAAGACGCACCCTGCCGAGCTCCACGCGCTGGTCCCAGGGATAGACGTGACGAAGCGCCTCGTCGCCGTTTCCTGTCACGGCGATGACCGGCGCCGCGGCGCGAAGGGCTTCAAGCACGCGGTCGGGTCCGATGTCCCCGGCGTGGAGGATCACATCCACGTCGGAAAGACAGTCGAGCACCTCAGGATCGAGGTAGCCGTGGGTGTCGGCGACGACGCCCACCACGAAATCGTGCAAGCTCACCGCGAGGCGCCAACGCGCTGCCGAACCTCCACTCCATCTCGCAAGAAGACAACGTCCGAAGGCTCAATCCGCAGCACTTGAAGGGAGCCCACGCTTTCGCCCTCGTGAACCTCTCGCTCCTGGGAATCGCCCGCTCCGAGCACGAGGGCAATCCGCCGCTCCGCGCTCGGATGCCAGATGGTGCGGGTCACCACGACCTCCGAGGCCGCAGTGCTGGCGGGCGGATGCGCCGCCTTCGCGTGGGTCGGGCGCTTCTTTGGCGTGTCTTCGTGGATTCCGTAGGGCGAGTGGATCGTGGGGTCGATCTCGCGCAGCCGGATCGGCACGGAGGAGGTGGCGGCGTCTTCGCCCGCGGAAGAGGGCTCAGCGGCGGCCGCGGCTGGCGCCCTCCGAGGGGAGGGCGGAACACTTCCCGGCTCCGGAGACAGGGTTCCTTTTTGGGTTTGGGGGGGCTCGTTTTCCGGGGGACCCTCGTCCACGACCTGCGGCGAAGGCGGCGGCCGCTGCACCACGGCAAAGTCGGCCCGCGGAGCCAGTGCCGCGGCCGCTGCGCGAAGCTCGGCCGGCGCCGGGCGCTGCGCTCCCTGGAGCGCTCCCGGTGGCGCTCCTGCCCCCGTCGGCGGGCTCGAGGGGGGTGCGACCGGAGGAGCGGCTTGGGGTGCGGCAGGAGGAGCTGCTGTGGGTGGTACTCCGGGCCGAGAAGCGGCGGCAAGGGGACTTGTCGCAGCCGCTGCTGCGGGCGGGCCCGCGGGGCGCGCAGGCGCGGCCGGTGCCGCGGGCGGGGCGGCGGACTGCACTGCAGGCCGCGCGAGCCAGCTATGCAGAGCGAGGCTCACGAGCGCCACGGCGGCGACAGCACCGAGCCCACCCAGCACGAGGCGCCGCCAAGGGCCCGGCGCGCCGGGGGAGGCGCTTACCACCTGCTCGCGCAGCGCACGCTCCGCTTTTGCCGTCCGCTCCTCTTCGAGCCGGCGCAGCGCCTTCAGGATCGTACTCAACCCAGCTTTCCCCCCGCGTGCGACGCAGCAAGCCTCGGCACACCATAGCGACGGAGTGCGCCGTACAGGGCCATCTTGGTGCGCGGGCCGACGCTGCCATCAGCGCCGAGCGCTCGACTCTGCTGGAACGCCATGACCGCCGCGGTCGTCGAGAGATCAAAGCGGCCCGATTCTGGCCGCGAGAGAAAGCCAAGCTCGGCCAGGGCGCGCTGCAGCCACTGGACGGCAGGACCCGAGTCACCGGGGTTTAGCGTCTCCGGCAGGGGCTCGAAGTCGCGCCACACAATAAACGCCTCGCCGCCCCAGCGGGCCTCGAGCTCTTCGCGCGGAACCACGAGCGTCGTCCCCGGGACAACACCTTCGAGTGTCGCCCCGTGGTCATCCGCCGCGGCTAGGAGTGCCACGGCACCTCGGCCGTCCGCGGCGGGAAAACGCAGGAGGGTCGGGTAGTCGAGCGCCCGAAGCAGATTCAGCGTGGCATCCTGCACGGCGAGCACGGCGTATCCAGAATCCTCGAGAATCCGGAGTGCCTCCGGCAGTCCGACAGCGGGGAGCGCCCGGGGCGCCTGCCCCCACGCTGCGAGCGCGGCGTCGAGCGCCGCTGCCGTGCTCACCTCGGGTATGGCGGAGCGCAGGGCCTTCTCGAGGCTCACCGGCGCGGCTGCGGCCGGCGCCGGCGCTTCAAGGGGCAGGCTTTCTGCGCCCGTCGCGGAAGCGCCCGAGAACGAGGCTGCGTCGATGGATGCAATAGGCCCCGCGTCCACCGATGCGACCATCTGCGCGGGTTGCGCCTCGATCGCGACTTGGCCCTGATCTTTTCGCGCGGCGAGAGCACCATCGCGGTTAATTCCGAAGACGGCCGCGAGCGCCCCTGCGCCAAGAACAGCAGCGCCGCCCAAGACGATTTCGCGCCAGCGCCTGCGGATGCGCGCGACAGGAGAGCGGTGCCCGGCCATCTCACGCACGGCGCGCCGCACCAGGCGAGGACTGATCTCGCCCGCCCCCTCGGCATAGCCCGCGAGCAGCGCTCGGTCGCAGACAATGTTGACCAGGCGAGGCACACCCCCGGACGCTCTGCGCACGGCCCGCAGCGCCGCCGCGTTGAACAGCGGCCTCTCCGTGCCGGCCGCGATGCGCAGCCGGTGCCTCACATACTTCTCCGTCTCCGCCGCGGAGAGGGGGGCAAGGCGCCAACGCACGCTGATGCGCTGGCGCAATTGCCGCAGCGCCCGCGTCTCGAGCTTCGCGTCAAGCTCGGGCTGCCCGAGCAGGATGATCTGAATCAGCTTGGAGGTTTCGGTCTCGAGGTTGGAAAGGAGCCGGACCTGCTCCAGCGTTTCGGGTTCGAGGTTCTGCGCCTCGTCGATGATCAGCAACACGCGCTTGCCCTCGCGCTTGCGATCGACGAGGAAGCGGTTCAGATCGTCGCTGAGCTCACGCCAGGAGCCGCCCGCGCGGCCGAATGCATCGGCCAGCCCGAACTCGATGTGGATGGCCTGGAGCAGCTCGAGCGGAGAGAGCTTCGGGTTGAACAGGAAGGCGACCTCGGTCTCCGAACCGAGCCGCTGCAAGAGTGTGCGACTGAGCGTGGTCTTGCCGGTCCCGACCTCACCGGTCACAGCGATAAAGCCCTCGCCCTGCTCGATTCCGTAGAGCAGATGGGCGAGCGCTTCGCGGTGCGAATCCGCGAGAAATAGAAAACGGGGATTCGGGCTCAGCGCGAACGGCTTCTCGCGGAGCCCGTAGAACGCGGTATACATGCGCGCGCGGCCCGCCCCAGAGGTGCAACCCGTTGAAACAGCGAGCGTATCATCCGCTCGGCCAACCGGAAACTACCGATCCTCAAAAGCAGCGTGTGGTCGGCGTCGATGTCGGCGCCACCCTCGCCAAAATCGCCCTGCGCAGCCGCGACGAGGCCGCCCCAGACTTTGACCTCATCCCTTCCCAGGAACTGACCAAGGTCATCGAGGCCGTCGTTCGGCTCGAGCCACGTAGCGTCGGCCTAACCGGCGGCGGCGCGGCCGAGCTTGCGCGTCTTCTCCCTTGGGACACCGCACGCGTGAACGAGTTCGCGGCCTGGGGGTCGGGTGCGGCCGCGCTCATGCGCTCCAATGGGGCGGCGCCGGCGGAGAGGTACCTGCTGGTCTCACTCGGCACCGGCACCTCGATCATGCTGGTGGACGGTATGGCGGTGACGCGGGTCGGGGGCACCGCGCTCGGGGGAGGAACGCTGGTCGGCCTCGGATCCCAGCTGGCCGGGGAGCGCCGATTCGAGGCCTTGGCCGAGCTTGCGACCCAGGGTGCACGCGCGCGGGTCGACCTGCGGGTGTCCGACATCTACCGGCCAGGCGAGATCCCGCTGGCCGGTGAGCTGACGGCGAGTGCATTCGGCAAGCTGGCGCGGCTGGATGCGCGCTCCGAGCCCCCTCGCCGCGAGGACCTGGCGCAGGCGCTCATGGGCCTCATTGGGGAGAACGTCGCACTCCTGTGCGGGGGCCTCGCCGCGGCAACCCAGGTGCGCAAGATCGTCTATGCAGGTTCGACGCTGCGCAACAACCCTGCGCTTTGCGAGATCTTGAGCGAGATCACCCGGGCACTCGGCCGCGAGCCCGTGCTGTTGCAAGGCGGCGAGTTCGCGGGGGCACTCGGAGCGCTGCTTCTCGCCGCCCAGCGCCCCTAGCGCAAAAGTCCCGCTCAGTCCGGCGAGCCCGAGGAGGGGCCCGGACTCTTGATCACCGGCTCGGTGGCAAGATCCTCGGGCCGGGAGAGCGTGCGCAGCACGCGCTGCGTGCGCGCAATCGCGGCGCGCTGGACGCGCAGCTCCTCGGTCTGCGCCACGACTTGACGCTCGAGGCGCTCGCGCGCGTCGGCGTCCCGGGCAAGGCGCTGCTCGATCTGCGCGAGGCGCTGCTCGACTTCTCGCAGCAACCGACCTATCGACTCATCCGTGTGTGGAGCGGGCGCGATCCCCGTGCTGGCCACGCGCTCGCCGAGGGCCGGACTCGGGTGTTCAAGGTCCGCCGCGGTGACACCCTTGTCCGTGCTGCTCGTGACGCCGGAAGGCTCCCCGAAGAGCGAACTCCCTTCATGCCCCGATCCGCCCTCTCTCGATACGGGGATCTCCACGGTTCGTTCGCTCGCCGAGGCGGCGGCAAAGAGGGGCAGGGCCTCGGTACGCTCCTGTGTGTCCTCTGGATGCTCTTCGGCTCCCCTCTCGCTGCCATCCCCAAACGCGGCCATCCGATCGAGGAAGGCGTCGGCCGGGATCGCCCCTGCGTGGACGTCCTCCTTGGGCTCGCGCCGGCGGAAGATGAACCACACGAAGAGCGCGAGAACGATCAGCACGGCGCCGGTCACGAAGGCCCCTGGCTCACTCCAGACAGGCGAGATGGAGGGCGGCAGGGGCGGCGGCGGCGCGCCAAGGGTTCCCGGTGGGTTGCCGGCTTCTCGTGGGGGCTCCGGCGGAGCGGAGGGAGCGGGCGGGGGCGGGGCCGATGCCGATTCGGTCGGCGCCGGCGCGCTCTCGGCTGGGGCTGCAGGCTCCGCGGGCGCGGGGGCGGAAGGCCCCGCCAAAGGCGCCGGCGGGGGTGCAGGCGCCTCGCCTGGCTTTGTCGCGCCCTGCTCGCCGAGAAGCCGGGCTGCGGCTGCGTCCGCCTGCGCCTCGATCAGCTCGGCCGTCGTCCGCGGCGCCGTCCTACCGGCTGCGGGAGGCGCTGCCGCGGGCTGCGGCGGGCGCGGCGGCGCGGCCGCCGCCTCCGGGGCTACCGGCTCCGTGGTGTGGGGCGGCGCTCCGGCGGGCCGCTTCGCGGTGGCCACTTCCGCCTGGGTGGCCGCCCGCAGATCGATCACGATCCGAGGCGGCGACGAGAGCGTCTCTTCCACCGCGTGGACGTCGCGGGAGCGCAGCGCAATCCGCGCCACCGCACCTTCAGGCCGTGCTTCGAGCCGGACCCCATCGACGATCTTGGACAGCGTACGAACGACCTTTGGCTGCGCGCTCGCGTCGAAGTGCACCACGAGTTCGGGCACCGCGGCGCCGGCCTCGCTGCGCTCAAGGCGGTAGCGCGCCGGCCCGTCGAGGTCGAAGACGATTCGCGTGAACTCGCCATGCTGGCCCACGCGCACGTCGATCACGCGCACCGCCGAAGCCGGCGCGGCCCAGCCCATAAGAAGTGCAACCGCAAAGGGTAGCGCTCCGCAGAGGCACCTCCGCAGCGCACGGCTGTGATTTCCCTTCATCGACGGCCCCCCTCCGCCTCATTCGTTCGCTGGTGTAGACCATGCCCCGCACCGGCTCGCGGCACGCGGGCTCTACTTACCGACGAATCTCGGCTTGCGCTTCTCCTTGAACGCGCGCGGACCCTCGCGCGCATCTTCGGTCTGGAATACCGGCATTCCGAACTCGCGCTCGAGCGCGAGCGCATCTTTTTCTGGGAGGCCGATGCAGGCACGCGCCGATCGACGGATGGCGCGCACGGCAATGGGGCCGTTCTCCGCCACGGTCTGCGCGATCCCGAGAGCTGTCGCGAGAACCTCGGCGCGGGGCACGACCCGGTTCACAAGACCGATGCCGTAGGCCCGGGCGGCATCGATCAGGTCGCCCGTCAGCAGGATCTCCATCGCCACGGCGTAGGGAATCTGGCGCGGCAGTCGAGCGGTCGACCCAGAGAGGGGGAAGAGGCCCCATTTGGGCTCTTGCAAACCAAATTTCGAATCCTCAGCGGCGACGCGGATGTCGGTCGCCTGGAGCATCTCCATCCCGCCTGCAATGCAGAATCCCGTCACAGCGGCGACGACGGGCTTCTCAGGGTCAAACTCCCGCAAGAGAGCCCGGTTGCTGATCGCCGGATCCTTGCGCAGCGCCTCGTCCCACTCATCCTCTGGCGCGCGGGCGCCGGTAAAGAGCGGAATCAGCCGGGCGAGGTCTGCACCCGCGCAGAAGGACTTGTCCCCGGCGCCGGTCACGACCGCAGCTCGGATCTGTGGATCCCCTTTCACCTCTTCCCAGGCCTGGGCGAGCCGCACGGCAACCTCGGGGCTCACCGCGTTCCGTGCCTCGGGGCGGTTTAACGTGATCAGCGCGACTGACCCACGGCGCTCGAACAGCACAACCGACACGCGGATTCTCCCTGGGCTCCGTACAACGCTGACCTACGTAGGGCGCTGGGGGGCGAGGAGCGCGCACAGCCCCTCGAGCGCACCGCGGATGCGCGGACCGTACCATGACACCCAGGTGCCGTCGATCA
>DAIOWK010000003.1:0-33489 GCA_036758525.1 Myxococcota bacterium | reverse complement strand
GCGTCTGCGACGGGCACTCCCTCCTCCTCGGCCACCTTGTACAACAGCTGTTGGTAACCCCGATCGAGTCGGTGGAGCTCTTCGAGGTCCTTCACACCGAGCAGGGTGTAGAGGCCCGCCCTGTCCGGTGGTGCTCCCGGGAAGGCTTGGGCGCTGTCCCCCATCTCGATGGGACGCAGGGCCTGACTCACGAAGAGAATGTGAACTCCTTGACCGCTCCCGACCTCGGCGAGACGGCGCAAATTGTACCGATACGCTTCGGGATCGACCCGGCGCTCGGTGAGCGGTGGGACCTCTCCCCAAACCCCCCTTCCGGTGACAGCGTCATACGCCGCCTTCCCCAGCTGGAACCAGTATGCGTGGCTCGCGAGGTAGAACGCCTCTCGCGCGAACGGGTTGCGCGGCTCACGGGCCGCGAGCGAAGCATTCCACTCGAGATTGTGATCGTTGAATCCGAAAGCTACCGTGACGATGTCAGGGTGGAGTGGAAGCACCTGCGTCAGCAGCTGAGCGAGCCCTTGCGAGCTCGTGTAGCCGATGACTCCAGCATTGATCACCTCCACGTGCTCAGTCCCCGCCCGCTCGTGCAGCGACTGCTCGAGTAGGGCGGGGTAGTCGTTGTCGTAGCGGAAGCCTCCCTTGTCCATCCAAATGCCGAATGTGCGGGAGTCACCCAAACAGACGATTCGCAGCGCGCCGCTCGGTTTCGGGGCGGATATCTCTGGGCCGCGAAAACCGAGGGAGTTGATGAGGAGGTGCGGGGACCAAACGCCAGGTCGGTTCACCCATCCCAGGATCGGGTGATATGCGATCCAGGGATAGGAGAGATCGATGCCGATCCTTTGTCCCCATACCCTTGGGCCCATCAGCCGCAGGCTTAGCTCGCCGGCGGCCAGGCTCGCGCACGTGCCGCAGAGCACGAGACCCAGGGCGGAGATCCCCTTCCACTTCTTCAACACAGGCGCTCCTATGAAGGCATCAACCCTCTCTGCGGTCTCTGATCCCCAGCCTCTTTTTTTGGGGGAATCGAGCGGGGCTCGTCCGAGCACGATCCCAATCCTGGCCCCGACGCTCCCGCTTGAGTCTCCTCGCAGGGCTGCGCTTTAAGCCGCTTCGCAACGCTCCCTGCCATGCTGCCCACAGAACTGGCAGGCGGGACCCGGTACGCGCGATTCGTACGATGTCTGGCGTCGCCTGTGGCCTGCTCGATGGCCCCCTATATTCTCGCCGTCCCGGTCGTGATACCCTGAGAGAGCTTAGCCCGTGAGACCGTGCTGACAGAAAGCGAACGTGCGGCCCGCGCGACGGCGGGTTTTTTTCCGTCTGCTCACTCGTGAGGCGTCGTTCGCGTGTACTTCCTAGGGATCAGCGCATACGCACACGACTCGGCTGTCGCTCTCTTGGACGGTGGTCGGATCCTCGGCTTTGTTGAGCAGGAGCGATTCGATCGTCGGAAGCACTCCGGCGCATTTCCTGACCTCGCCTTGGAGAACCTGCTGACCAAGCACGGTCTGGACCTCTCCGATGTGGACGAGATCGCCTTCTTCATGAAACCCTGGCAGCTCATCGCGCGACGTACAGCCCGCGCGCTCCGCTACCTCCCGCGCTCCCTGATCCAGTTCGCCACCTACCGGCCTGGCAACGCCCTGAGGATTCTTGCAGTGGAGTCGCACTTGAGGCGAGACCTCCTCTCGCCACATCGACCTCCTCGATTCCGGATGAGACATGTCGAGCACCATCTCGCGCACGCGGCGAGCGTCTTCTACCCCTCGCCATTCGAGGAGGCTGCGGTCCTCTCGATCGACGGAGCCGGCGAAGACATCACGACGTGGTTCGGTCGAGGCGTGGGAACCCGCCTCGAGCGCCTCGGGTGTATCCGGCTGCCACACTCGCTTGGTCTCTTTTATTCTGCAATCACCGATTACCTCGGGTTTAAGCCGTGGGGCGGAGAGGGAAAGGTCATGGGCCTCGCGCCCTACGGTGATCCGGATCGCTACTACCCGCAGATGTGTGAGCTGCTGCACTGGAATGACGACGGCTGGTTCGAGGTGAACCTACGCTATTTCGACTACCACGTGACCGGGTGGACCCGTTGGGTATCGCCCATGTTCGAGCAGGTCTTCGGACCACGGCGTCGGCCCGAAAGCGACATGACGAGCACGTATCAAGACGTTGCGGCAGCACTCCAGCGCGTAGTCGAGGAAGCCGTGCTGGCGCTTGTGCGCCACATGCACACGCTCGTGCCATCCCGCAACCTCTGCCTGGTGGGTGGCTTGGCGCTCAACAGTGTGCTGAATGGGCGAATCGAGCGTGAGGGTCCATTCGAAAACATCTTCATAACTCCTGCGGCCAATGACGCCGGCACCGCTCTCGGTGGGGCTCTCTTCCTCGCCCATTCAATCCATTCGCTGCAACGCATTGAGGCGTCTGAACTCGCGTACCTCGGCCCCGACTATTCGTCCGAACAATGCGCCGCGGCTGCTGCGAGATTCGACGTGAAGATCGAGCGGCCGGCGGAACTCATCGAACGCGTCGCTGATCTGTTGGCTGGCGGGAAGATCATTGCCTGGTTTCACGGACGCATGGAGGTCGGGCCGCGCTCGCTCGGCAATCGCAGCATCCTGGCCGATCCGCGCGACCTGACGATGAAGGACACGATCAATCATCGAGTCAAGCATCGCGAATCATTCCGGCCGTTCGCACCTTCCGTCCTCTACGAGGCCGCGAACGACTACTTCGAGGGCGTGAAAGAGTCTCCCTACATGCTTTCGGTCTACACGGTTCGCAGGGAACAGAGATCTCGGGTTCCCGCGATCACGCATGTCGACGGTACGGCGCGAGTCCAGACCGTAAGACGCGATCAAAATCCAATCTACTATCGACTGATCGAAGCCTTTGGCCAGCGTACGGGTGTTCCGATGCTGCTGAATACGTCTTTCAACGTCCGCGGTGAGCCGATCGTGTGCACCCCAGAGGACGCCATCGCGTGCTTCCGAGGAACGGGGATCGATCATCTCGTCCTCGGAGATCTCCTGCTCAGCAAGCCATGAGCGATATCCAGACAGCGACCCGTTCCCACTACGATCGCTATTCCTACGACTTCGAGACGAGCCTGCATGATGCGATGCAGCTCGAAGACAGTCTGCTCGGTCGAGCTCTCGAGGCGGTCAAGACCAGCGACCTGGTGGTCGACGCCGGTTGCGGAACAGGCCTCATGTGTCGCCTCGTCCGACAGCACACGCCAGCGCGCGGCGTGATCGGGGTCGATTTGAGTCTCGGGTCTCTGCGCCGGAACGCGGCGAGATCGAGCGGCGTATCGTTGGTGCAAGGCGACATCCTGCGGCTCCCGGTGAGATCGGATGCGGTGGATCTCGTCATTTCACGCGGAGTCATCATGACCACGGGAGCTCCCGAGCGTGCCTTTGCGGAGCTAGCACGTGCAACCCGACCTGGTGGGCACCTCTTCGTTCGTGTCTACAACCGGCGGCATGTGTATCGTTGGATCTACGAGACCTTCAGCCCCCTCTGTCGGACGGTGGCGTCGGTCCCGGGTGGGAAGACCTTCTTGGCACTTACGGTCGTACCGCTCTTCCTACTGGTGACCGAACTTGGTCTTCTCGCCATCTCCGGTCGGTTCGCCAAGATCTCACCGCGCGTCGGTTGGAATTTCTTCGCGGATCAGCTTTTGGTACCCCACAACAGCTTTCACGTTCCAGAGGAGATACGCGAGTGGGGTCGGCGTGTCCACTGTCGATGCCTCGCCGATCAAACAGTCACACTGGGTCAGCAGATCGAGTTTCTCTTCGTGAAGGAGCCCTGTTCGTAGGTGCATCCCCTGCATCTGAGAGTGACCCGCTGGATTCTGAGCGATACCGCGATCACCCTCCTGGTGATCGCTAGCCTGCTCCTGCTGCAGCTTCCGTTTCGGCTTCTCATGGTCAGTATGGCAGACGAGGGAGTGATCCTTCAGATCGCAGACGATCTCCGGCGGGGTCACCATCTCTACGTAGACGCTGTCCACTACGCACTCCCCGGCGTATTTTATCTGACGGCGGCGGCATTTGCGCTGTTCGGGACGTCTGTCGAGACGGCGCGCTCGCTGACGATCTTCCTGTTCGCTGCAACCTGTGGGATCGCGTATCTGATCTCGCGTTGGTGGTACACGCGGCGCGGCGCGCTGGCCGTAGTTGGATTGTTTCTCGGCTACCGCGTCTGGGCATATCCGCACTGGCAGATGCTGAGCTACTCAACACTGGCTGTCACGCTGGTGCTTCTGGCCACCTGGCTCGTCGGTAGCGCACTCGCCCATCCGCGCGGCTGGCACCTCTCCCTGGCGGGAATGGTCGCGGGTACCGCGGTCCTCGCGAAGCAGGACTCGGGGGCGACGACTGTCGCTGCACTGGGGCTGACGCTCCTTGTCTGTCGGCCCGCCGCAGGTGAGACGCGCCTTCGAAGGATGATCCTCTTTGCCACAGGGTGCGGTCTGGTGCTCGGGATCGCGGGTGCGGCGATCTGGTTGGGCGGATTCGGAGCGGATCTGATCCGAGAGACGATTCTCGCCCCACTGTACGCAGTTGGACACTTCGACCACCTGCGACGTCCGGCCCTGTTTCCGCTCCTGGGCCAGAGCGCGGAGATTCGACGAGACCCATGGAACTACTTCCCGGCGATTCTCGTCGATCTATATTGGAGCCGGATCTCGGGGAGCGCCCTCTACCAGCAAACGCCGATCATTGATCTGGTCCTAAAGGTCATCTATTACCTGCCGTGGCTTCTGTTGGTTGCCGTCACTCTGCCCACCATCCTTGCGTTGAGGCGGCGCCCCCCCGACGTCGGGCGCCAGCGCTTGCTGCTGATCGCGCTAGTCACCGTGGGGTTTCTCGCCGCCTTCAACCCGCCGCAGGACTGGGTGCATCTGCTGGTGTTGTATCCACCGATTCTCCTGCTCGGAGCAGCGTTCCTTGCGGGGCTTCGCCTGCCACGTGCGGTCGCTGTGGGAATTGGGTCTGCGGTTCTCGTTGCCAGCGCGAGCTCAGCGCTCATGGCGACAAGTCTGTTGGGAGTCTATCGAGCGCCGGTCTACAGCCCCCGCGGTGTCCTCTACGCCCGACCGGAGCAGGCGGCGCCGCTCGCTTCGATCGTAGCGGAGCTCGCCGCCGGCGCGCATGACACGCCGCTCCTTACGCTCCCGTACGATCCGATGCTGAACTTCCTCACTGCACGACCGGGCTTGTCGCGCTTCTATCTCGTGTGGCCGGTCGAGCGCGAACCACATCGCGACGAGCAAGTCGTGCAGCGGTTGGAAGAGAACCCTGGTGCGAATGTCGTCTACACACCCAACGGCTATCCTGGCTTCCCGCGTCTGGCCGCGTATGCGCCGGGCCTCTTCGGCTACCTCGCCGATCACTACACGATCGACAGGGTGTTCGACGGCGGTTGGGACGGGTTCACGTTTTTCTCGCTTCGTCGAAGGGAACGGCCTGCTGGAGAATCACTGCTCGGTGATGAGCTGTCGTCAGCGGAGGTGGCGGTAGTCTCGGAAGGACGGCCTCCGCACGTGGTGCTCGACGGGGAGCGCGAAAAGCTAGTCGGCGAGGCGCTCTGGCCCTTCAACCGGGTTTTGCGCGTTACGGTAGTACCCGACCAGCGTGTCACGGTCCGCTACCACGTCACGCCGCTCGCTGGCGATCGCTTCGAAGCCAGCTTCGGCGTGAATCCCGACCAGTTCACGGGCGCCGCTTTACCAAACCTTCGGTTCACGGTTTCGCTACAAGACATCGATGGCGAGCACGAGCTCGCGGCCCAAGACGTGACAGCCTCGAACCTTGCGATCGCCAGCCGTTGGGGCGAGATGTCTGTCGACCTGTCTTCATGGGCTGGACACTCGGTCGAGTTGGTACTCGCCGTGGGTGCGTCCGCCCAGGCTCCGGCCGAGACGGCGGGTTGGGGCGCGCCCCGCATCATCCGCAGGACGCAATAGAACGCTTCGCTCAGGAGTTCGGCGCGGGATCTTGGGCCGAAGTCGTGATCGTGGTCGTAAGGATAGCCGGGCACCTGGCTATTCATGGGTGCCAGAACCTCCGCCTCGCCGAGGAAGCCACCTTGGTGTTCGGTGGTCGACGCTCCCGGGCGGCGGGGAGGAATGACCCGACCGCGGTGCGGGCCTGGGGCGCCCGACTCCTGGAGCGGACGGCCTCCCGGGGAGTAGTTCTTCGCGAAGGGAGCGAAGGCGCTGGCGGCGCCGCGGGGCCCGGCACATCGAACCGGGCCTTTGCGGCTGTGTCCACGCCTCGTCGGGCTCGAGGTCGCTGCCACTCCCAGCCCACCTCGCGTACTGCGCTGCGCACAGCGGCGGACCGAGCCGCCGGCGTGCCCCGTCGCTCGCGTGACGGCTCGCTGCGGCTCTTAGTGAAAGTGCCGCAGCATCGCGAGTCTCCCCGAGGCTCTCAGAGGTTCGCGGAGCTCGAGAGGAAGCTGCCGAATCTGTGGGCTTGCTCCCTTCTGTTGTGTGGGAGGAGCGTTATTCTCCGCGCTAGGGGAACGGCGAACCCTTTCGCACCAAGCGCCAGTCGTCGATGATGGACAAGACAGGGGCGTGTCATGCGTGGTCTTCTGGTCGGACTCACGGCCTTGCTCGCCGTGATTTCTATCAGCGCTTGGGAATTCAATCGCGTGTATGCGGCCCAAGATGCCGCCATTCTCTTCGACACGCCGACTGCACATTGGATCAAAGCCGACCAACCCATGGACCTGCTGCCACACAAGACAGCAGCCACGCGCACAGTCTTTCGCCGTACGTTCGACCTCTTCACGATTCCCCCAGGACTCACGCTTCGGGTTCGATCGTTCCGGGACTGCTGGGTGCTCGTGAACGGGATCCCACTTGAGCCTGAAGCGAGGGGATCTCCGCACTGGGTAGCGAGCGATCTCTATCAGATCGGCGGCGCACTGCGGGAGGGGCGGAACGAGGTGACGATCGCCGTCGAGAACCCACGGGGCCCCCCCGCGCTGCTCGTGGAAGGCGAACTGCCAAAACTCAGCACCAGCCCCGCCTGGGAAGTGGTTTCTAAGGATGGAGGCACCGCCGCTCCCGCGCGACTGCTCGCAGAGGGTCTTGCTCACCCGATGCAGGGCGCTTTCCCCAGGGCGCGCGACGGGCTGTTGCGGGTGGCGCCTTTCCTGGTCGCCGCCTTCTTACTCGGCTTCATGGCCGCGGCCTACCTCTCTGCAAGGGGAGACTTGAGGCCCGCCCTGACGGTGACCCCTTCACGGCTGCGCTGGCTCCTGATTTGCGCGTGGCTGGTCTTATGCACCAACGGCCTCCGGTCGCTGCCCCCGGACGCAGGCTTCGACGTAAGAGCGCACCTCCGATACGTCGGGTTCATTCTGGAGCACGGCCGACTGCCTCTTGCGGGGGATGGCTGGCAGACTTTTCAGTCGCCGCTCTACTACCAGCTTACCGCAACGCTCTCCTGGATCGTGGCCCTGTTCGTGGGATCGCCCAATGGGATTGCCTACTTCGTGGCCCGACTGGTGGGGGTGCTCTCGGGGCTCGCGCTGATCGAGCTCTCTTATCGCAGCGCGCTCTGCGTGTTCCGCGGGCGGCCCGACCTACAAAATGTGGCCACCGTGATCGCCGGGACGGTGCCGATGAGTTTCTACATTTGTCAGGAGGTCGGTAACGAACCTCTCGCTGGCGCTGTGGGAGCAGGAGTATTGTATTTCTGCCTGAAGGAGGTGACGGGCAGTGACCGTTCATCGCCACTTGCGAAAGGAGCGTTTCTCGGCGGACTGTTCGGTGTCGCCCTCCTGGCGAAGGTTTCGGCGGTGCTGCTCACCCCCGTGTTGGCGTGGGTGTTGTGGTACCGGTTCCGAAGCCGCGGTCTGCGCTCGGTGCTCGCAGCGGAAACGGCCTGGGTCGCGGCTACGGGTTTCGTTTCGGGCTGGTACTACGCCCGGAACTGGATCTACCTCGGGCGTCCCTTTGTCGGCGGATGGGATCCCGCGCGGGGCATCGATTGGTGGCAGGATCCCGGCTACCGCACTTTCTCCGATCTGGTCCGCTTCGGAACCGCCCTCACTCGCCCGATGTACGCGGCCCTTGCGGGTCTGTGGGATGGTCTCTACTCAACGCTCTGGCTCGACGGTTTTGCAAGCTCAGCGATGATTAGATCGGTTGCTCCCCCATGGAACTATGATTTCATGGTTGCCCTGGCACCCCTGGCGCTACCGCTCAGCCTCGCGCTGATTGCCGGGACGGTGCTTATTCCGGCGACGCGGGAGTCCTCGACCCGGGCGGGCCTGGCAGTATCGGCAGCGGGCGGTCTGTGCTTTGTGGCTGGGATCACCTACGTCTACCTCACCGTTCCCTTCTTCACCTCGATGAAGGCGACATACGCGTTGTCGATGGTACCGGCGCTGGGACTTCTCGCCGCGAACGGACTAAAGCCGTTGGTCGATTCGCGTTGGGGGCGCGCCGTGTTGAGCGGCTACCTCTGTAGCTGGGTGTTATGCGTTTTTGCGGCATTTCTCGCCGGCTGAAGCCGGCGCGCGCAAACCTCACGGCCAACAGAGTGCGCGACAAGTCGGAGGGTGCGGCCTGGGAAGTCCACCGCCAATCCCCTCCCCGGGGATCCAACCGGTCGACGACGAGCCGCGCATCCGGAACGGAGGGAGGCTCTGAAGGTCCGGCGATCTCGTCGCTGGCTTGGCGATCCGGCTAGCTTAGAGCAGAGTGAGGGGCGCGCCCGGAGGCTAGGTCGCACCCAAGCGAGAGGGCACCGGCCGGCGACCGGTCGTGAAGGCGATGGGCTGTCGGTGCCGATCCTCGCGGAGCAGGCCAGGGTCACCTGAGAGCGCAGCCGCGCGCTCGTGGCGGAGAAGCGGCTTGCCGGAGGGGCACAACGCCATGCGCTTCGCGCGGCCCGGGCGCCACAGCTCGCGCAAGGATGCGCTCTTGGATGACAATCTCGCGGAGTGTGGGCTGCGGCGATGAAGGAGCACGTCTTCGGTTACCGCGCGCTCGAGCGCAAGATGATCGCCACGCGGCAAGGGATGCGCGTTCTCGATGTGGGCTGCGGTGTGGGCGACAACCTGGGTCGGCTCGTGCGCTACGGCGGCAAGCCGATCGGGATCGACCCGTCGCTTCCCCGAGTCCAAAAGGCCAGGTCCCACGCTCCGGCTGCGGTCGCGCGCGGCGAGGCGCTCCCGTACGCGGACGCCTGCTTCGAGATGGTCTACATCTCCCACGTCCTGCATCACGCCTCGGACGTCGCGGCCGTCCTGCGCGAGAGCCATCGCGTGCTCGTCTCCGGCGGAGTGCTCTTTCTGCTCGAGAGCGTCGAGGACAGCCCCCTCATGCGGCTCGCGCGCGCCGTGCAGCCGCGCTGGAAGAAGGACGAGGTCACGCACCGCTTTCGCTTCGCGCAGCTCGAGCGCGCTGTACAAGCAAATGGCTTCGAGATATGCGACGGTGCCACGTTCAACTGGATCTACTTCATTTGGGAACTGCTGCCGCTCGCTTTCCGGCCGTTTGAGATCTTCACGCCCTTCGTGATCGGGCTGGAGACGGCACTGCGTAGTCACCTCGACCGCTTCGGCGGACATTGCTGGCTGGTGGCCCAAAAGCCCGGTGCGTCTGTCTTGGCTGACCTGCCCTCTCTCATTGCAGCGGCGCGCAAACCACAGTTACGTCCGCGCAGTACGTAACGCATACTCGCCCGTCCGTCAGCTCGCCCGTGTAGTAAAGGCCGTTCAGGTCCGGGCGAGGCAGCACGAGCGTCTCGACACGATCCTCCGGTCCGACGATGTGGATGTGACCGCTCCAGCGCGTCACCACGACGCGCCCTTTCCCGTCCCCGCGGACATCTTGCACGGCATCGCCGAAGGGGAAGTCCGCGTCGAGCACTACGACGCGCCCCGCGCGGGGATTGGGATCCTCCAGATCGGGCGGCACGATGCGCAGCTGCAGCACACGACCTTCGACCTCCGCGAAGTAGCCTGTGCCATCCGACCCGAAGCTCATGAAGTGGAGCGACGGGGTGTCGTAGCGGAGGAGTTCGTGTCCGTGCTCGTCGAACACCCGTGCGTCGTAGCGCACGGGTTCTTTGCCCTTTGGCACCAGATCCGTATTGATCCAAATGCGTCGCCGGATCGGGTCCCAGGTGATGGATTTCGCGGCGGCAAAATAGCCCGGGGGGCCCTGCAGCGGGTACTCGGCGATCAGCCCTCCGTCTGGATCGAACTGAACGACCGCCCCGTCGCGCGACCGGGAGGATGCATAGCACGTCGCCAAGATCGATCCATCCGGTCCCAGGGCGAGTTCGTTCAGCCCGTCGCCAAGTGCGGTCAGTGATCCGATTTCTCCGGATGCCGGATCGACCCAGCCTGCGGGCTCAAAGAAGCTCGTGAAGTAGATGCGGCCGTTCGGATGGGCGAGCACATCCCATGTGCCGCTCGGGGCCTCTTCGGCCACGGCGAGAGGATCCAGCATCTCCTCTCGTTTGAGATCGAAGCGACCGATGCGCTTGGGTCCGTTGATCAGAAGGTCCGCGGCGGGGTCATTCCCGTGGCCGCGGTACTCGGACCAGAACGCTGATTCGCCGAAGTAGAGTACGCCGTCGCGTGCATCGCCGAACCACGCGCAGAATCTCTCCTCTTTGCTCGGCGCAGCCGCCGCTCGAAGCACCGGGGCCGGCGGGAGCGTGGCGCAGGCCGCAACGGCGGGAAGAACCGCGATCCACGGGAGCCGAGAGCGGCTCATGCGATGACCTCTTTCGCGCTGCGTCGCACGCCCGGTGCGCCCGCGGCATCGATCTGAAGGGAGAGGAATCTCACCCCGCGGAAGCCGACGACGAGGCAGGACCGCGATCAAGGACCCTTCCCACCACGGCTGCAGCCCCTAGGCTTTCGTGCCCAAGCGGCAATCTTCTTGTTGGTGAGCGGCACTCGCGGTGACGGAAGTGCCGCACAATCGCAGCGGGTTCGCAGAGCAACGCCGGTGGACACGAGAAACCCCCGACGTGCGGGAGCAAGGGTACGGGAGAGGAGCTCGCCGTCATGGAGCCGTCCGCTCAGGACGGCTTTCGCGCGATCACGCGTTGGTTCGAGGTAGTAAGCCCGAGGCGTGCGCGCGACCAGTCGACGGCGACAAATCCAGCGAGCAGCAGGGGGTTTTGAAAGTGGAAGAAACGGACGATCCCTTCCGGCCATCCCCGATCGAGCAGCCAGTTGTGAAATGAAATAATCCATGCCGACGTGCTGATCAGCTGGTCGGTGCGCTCGATCGCAAAACCCCGATCGGTCAGTAGACGGTGTAGGACCGGCGTGGAGAAAAGGTTCCAGTGCCGCGGGAAGTGATAGTGCCCCCACCAGGAGCCTTTGAACAGCTCATAGTCCCAGCCTGCGAGGTTGGGCGTCTCCACAACGAAGACTCCGCCGGGGCGCAGGAGCGCAAAAACCCGCTCGCAGATGCGGCCGGGGTCCTCCACGTGCTCGATCAGCTGAAGCATCACGACCGCATCGAAGGTCCCGTCTTCCCCCTCGAAGTCCTCGATCCGCGCCGCGACTGAGCGGAAGCCCTTCGCGAGACACTGGCGCACCGCGGCGTGATCGAAGTCAACCCCCAGAAGCTCCCATTCCGCGCCCCCGAACTCGCGGAGAAGCGACAGGAAGCGACCGTTCCCGCATCCAACGTCGAGAATGCGCCGCGCGCCCGGCCCCACGAGCTTTCGGTAGAGACGTACCTTCCTGGCCTCCCACGCGCGGCGCAGCCTGGCAACGAGGGGGTTTCCACCTTCGGAAAAGGCGTAGTAGTTGGCAGGATAAATCACGGAGAGCTCGGCCGCGGAAGGTCGAGGCGTGAGGTAAACATGCCCGCAACGCCGGCAGCGCACGAACGAGAAACGGTCGGGGACCGTGTCGTATTCGAAGTCGCGCCCGGAGGCCTCGGCCGCAGCGTCCCGCGCGCCACACACTACGCACGGTACCTCAACCAAGGAGATGGTCTTGCGCTCGCAGTCCGGTTCGGCGGCTTCCGTCCCAGAAGACGCTGTATTCGATCGGGACACCATGTTGCCTCAGGTACGGGAGCTGGTTCTTGAAGACGGCGCCATAGCGATGCCATGGGATGCGCGGCCAGAGGTGATGGATCGCGTGGTAGTTGTGGCTGAGCACGAGCGGTGTGAACCAGGGAACGTCCACGATGCGCGTTCCGCGAAAGCGATCGGCGGGTAGCCCTACGTGGGGCAGCCAGTTGATGTACCAGTCGAGGACCCCCTTGGCGAGCACCACGGGAAGGAGCCAGAGCAAGAGCAGATCCGACAGCGCACCGTACCACCATGCCGCCGCCCATACCCCCGCGAGTACGACAAGGAACCCGGCGTCGGCGATCCGTTCAGACCGCGGACGCGGGTCCTTGCGCAGCACCTCGCGTGCATACCGGAGCGCACGGAAGTAGCGCAATGGGAGGGTAAGAAAACTTCCCCCGGCGTAGATCGCGTTCGGGTCTTCGGGCTCGTTCAGGCGAGCGTGGTGTTGGAGATGGATCCACTTCTGGATGAAGAATGGCGTCATATACGGAAACATGCCAGCGACGCCTACCGCGTGGTTCACCCAGGGATGTCGTGACACGTTCCGGTGAACGGCTTCGTGCCAGATCGTGAAGGCCAGGTGTATGGCGCAGGCAGCGATCAGGATGTGAACGACGGTCGGGAGCGGCGCCGCACGATAAAGGACGAAGTTGCCGAAGAGCAGGCTCCACATCGCGAATAGCAGGGCGAGGGTCCGCCAGTCCAGCGCCCGCAGCTCCCCGGCTCCTTGCGGAGCAGCTCGCTGGGTGGCCTCTTCAGACTGGGGTTTCTCCCGCACTGCTCAGCCCTCACCCGATCACCCCGGGGCTCTTTGCGACGCTCTAGACTATGAAGATCGTCTGGATGTGTCAATCTAAGGGTTTCGCACAAACCCCGCGCGCAGCGCTCCGGAAGCCGGAGGACGGTCGATGCCAAACGAGCAGGGCTCCGAGGGCTGGGTTCCGCCGTCTCGCTTCGCGGCGTGGGGGTGGATCGGATCTGCGCTTGCCGTCGTTTCGCTTGTCGTCTTGTTCCAGCTCCCCTTCTTCCGACTCTGGTTCAGCGCGATGGATGAAGGGCACATGCTCCAGTTCGCCAAGATCGTCGCCAATGGAGGCCAGCTCTATCGAGACGCCACGCTCTATCCATTGCCGGGGGCGTTTTGGCTGCTGGCGCTGGTTTTCCGGATCGCAGAGCCCTCGATCTTGGTCGCCCGATGGGTGGTGATGATCGAGTTCGCGCTCTTCTGTGGGCTTGTCTGGCTATTGGTGCGACCGCTCCTTACGCGCGCAGGAGCGTTCGCACTAGTGGCGTTATTGTTGCTCTATCGCGTCTGGGCCTTCCCGCACTGGCAGATCTACAACTACTCGACCACCGCGCTGCTCGTCCAACTCGCCATGCTCGTGGTGCTCACGCGCTTTTTCACTTCGGGCAATCGCCGCGTGCTCGCGCTCGCGGGGTTCTTGTTCGGTCTTGGTGTCCTTTGCAAGCAAGATTACGGTGCAGCCTTCCTCCTGGCGGTCTCTCTTGCGTTGCTCGTGTACGCCACCCATGCGCAGGTTTCGCTGGCGCGCCTCTTGGGCTGGTTCCTTGCCCCCGCCGCATTGGTGGGTGCCGGCGCGGGACTCTATTTCCTTCGGCAGGGCATCTTACGGGACGTCATCCAGCTCACCGTCTGGAACCACTTCGTGGGGATGTCGACATTCAAGTACGGAACCTTTCCAAAGTTCTGGCCGCTCTTCACGCAAGACCCTTCGCTGCGCGACCGCGCCGGGGTGGCGGCCTACATGCCCGCAATCGTCTATACCGCGGACTGGGAGACCGTACGAGACTATCCCCTGTTCTTGGCGACACCCTGGTACGACTTCCTAATGAAGCTCTTCTACTATGGGCCGCCGCTCTTCGTCTTGGGCGGAGGCCTGCGGTTGTGGTTCTGCCGGCGCCGGCTCGCGGGTCCGCAGGCAGATCGCTATCTGCGGGAGCTCGTGATCTGGTTGGTCGGGGCGATGCTCATCGGGCTTGTGTGGTTGAACCGTCCGCAAGACTACGTCCATCTTGCTGTGCTCACGTGGCCGCTCGTATGTCTTCTGCCCGTGTATGTGTGTGAGTTCACGCATGGCAGGACTGGCCGCGTGATCCTGCTGACGGCCCTGCTCGCGCTTCCAGCGGTCGGGATCACGCGGTACAGCGTACGGCTCCTGATACGACTGCGCGCGATCTGCGATACACCTGTGGACGTGGCGCGCGCCAGCGGAATTTTTGTGAAGCCAGACGACGCGGTCCTCCTCCGGGATCTGGTCTCCTACGTTCAGGGGAACAGCCGCCCCGGTGAGACGGTGGCGGCGATCCCCTACTTTCCGCTGGTCAATTTCCTGGCGGATCGGCCGTCGCCCTCTGCCTCGAGCTACATCATCTGGCCCTTTCCGGAGTACCCGGACCGAGATGACCGTGTGATTCGTGCGATGGAAACTGCAGGCACGAACGTGGTGCTTTACGACTTCACGCAGTTTCCAAACTTCCCGCCGGCAGAGGAGTACGCCCCGAAACTGTTCGCCTATCTGGTCCACTACTTCGAGGTGGATCGGGTCTTTAGCTACGGCTTATTTGACGCTCGAGTGATCGGCCTGCATCGCCGGACGGAGCCCGAACCGGGTGAGCCCCTCCTTGTAGCCGGAGCTCCGGCGCCGTCCGCGCGTATCGAGCGGTTGGCTGACGCGGGCGACGCGATCCGGCATGACACCGCTCCGCTGATCGCCCGCCAAACGTGGCTATTCGGTCCGGTGCTGGCCCTGCGTCCTACACGCGGTGGTCGGACCGTCGCAACCATCAGCTTCGACGTCCCTCCCGGGGTCCACCTACACACCGCGGTGGGTACCCACCCCAGGATCTGGGCCGACTTTCCGCCAGCGGCCACGCGCGTCATGTTGGACGTCGAGGTCGACGGGAAGCGCGAGCGCTTGTTCGAGCGCGAGCTCGATCCGAACCGCAAGATTGCAGACCGGGGCTGGTTTGAGGTGGATGTACCCCTTGAACTTTACGCGGGACGACGCGTCCGACTTGAGCTCGGAGCGTCGACCCAGGAAGCTTGGGGCGAGAACCTGCTTCGCGCGGGCTTTGCGGAGCCGCGGCTTCTGCCTGATGCACCGGGCACACCCCCCTGAGCGCGTCCCCGCCGCCCGAAGGTCCCGCCGGTACGGCGCTTACTCGCTACTGGGAGCGCGTCGCCCGAGCGCATGCAGCCACCGACCCGCTCGGGGCCGTTTGCTATCCCGCCGCGCCGAGCTGGCTCAACCGATTCTTTGCCCGTTCCCAGCTCCGCGCGGTGGAGTGGATGCTCCGCGACGTGAAGCTTGCGGGCAGGCGCTGCCTGGACGTGGGCTGCGGAAGTGGACGCTGGTCACGTTGGCTCGCGGCGCGCGGGGCGCTCGTCACCGGGATCGATCCTACGTGGGAAATGCTCGCCGCCGCGCGCGTAAGCTCCCCCGGACTCGACCTCCGACGGATGTCGGCTACAGCGATCGAACTCCCGGCCGAGAGTTTCGATCTCGTGCTTGCGGTGACCGTGATCCAGCACCTCCTTCCGGACGAGCAGGAAGTCGCGGCGCGGCAAATGTGTCGCGTGCTGCGGCCCGGAGGCAGGCTCTTCGTGCTGGACCTGATCGATTCACGCGATACGGGCGCAGTGGTGTACCCACGACCCCCCGCTGGCTGGATTGCGCTCTACGAGCGCCATGGGCTTGTCCTTGAGCGCTTCCGGGGCCAGGAATGGGTACCGCTGTTCCGCCTGCTCCAACTCCTGCGGTCACCGCGAAAGGGTGCAGCGCCGAACCCCGGGGATCCCGGCGGGCCTTCGCTGTTCGAGCGACTCGCGCAAATCCCCGGCGCCTTCTGGCCACTTTGGCCGATCGCCAAGCTGAGCGAGGTCCTCGAACCCCTGTGCGAACGCACCCTCCCCGCACGCTGGGCCCGGCACGCTTGTTTCTTGCTGTGCAAGTCTGACCGCGTGATCGAGGCGTAGAGCGAGACCCGTGGCACACTCCAGGTCCGTGGCGACCCATGATGCGCAAAACTGCTTGGTCTGCGGTGCAGACTGCGCGAAGGTTCTCTATCGCCTCTCCCGCTTCCACGTCCTTGAGTGCGCGGTATGCCGACAGGTCCGGCTCTGGCCTCTGCCAGAACCCGAGGAGATCCGCCAACTCTTCAAGCAGCTCTACACGACCGGGCAGGGCTCTGTTCCTGAGCTCGCGAGCTATTACGGCTTCTGCTACGAGGACCGGCCCTCGAATCCGCTCGTCCAGCTCTATGAGAGTTGGCTCGACACCATTGAGCGGCACCAACCGTCCGGTCGACTTCTCGACATTGGCTGCGGTACCGGACTCTTCCTCGCCGTCGCACGGCGGCGCGGCTGGTCCACCTTCGGCGTCGACGACTCCGCAGAGGCGACGCGCCACGCGCGCGATCATTTCGGTCTCGAAGTTCGCGTAGGCGACTTCGCCGACTTCGCGCGTGAGGGGCGTACCTTCGACGTGATCACCATGTGGGACATCATCGAGCATGCGAGGGACCCGCTAGGGCTCCTGACCGCAGCGCGCACGTGTCTTGAGCCCCACGGACTCGCCGGCCTCTCGACGCCGAACCAGCGCAGTATTCTCGACGTTGTAGCGGGCCTTCTCTACCGGCTGTCGGGCGGCCGCATGTTGGGGCCACTCGAGAAGTTCTACATCGAGCAGCACTTTCTCTACTTCACACCCGACACCCTGCGCGCTGTCCTCGAACGAGCCAATCTCTCGGTGACTCATCTTGAGCACCAACTCACCGATCTGCGTCGCCTCACGCTTTCCCCGCCTTTGCGCCTCGGGCTCTACGGTCTGTTCGCTCTGGCGCGGCTGTTCCACCTTGAGAATCGCCTGTTCGCGCTGGCGCGCCCGACCGCGATTGCGCCCGCCGAAGGTACCGGCACGCTGGAGGGTTCTCTAACGCGAGGTGGGGCAAGTCCTTCTGGTTCGTCCGGCGTGTGACGATCCATGGCGCGGAGGCGCGCGGACCCGGCGACTACGAAGTGATATCAGCCGAGACTGCAGCAAGGGCTCCTCCCGCTGTCGCTCGGAGTCGCGCGGAGTGTCCTTCCCTTTTTGCGGCCGTCTCGCACGACGACGCCACGGCACAGCTGCTCGCAGCCAAGCGGCGGACAGCCGGCAACTGGAGCCAGTAAGCGTCCGGCCGAGGGTGCTTTGCGCGGGCGCCCGCGCCCACACCTCAACGCAAAGGCGTCGATTTCTTGGGATTTTCCTGATAGGCTGTCCGTTCCTGTGACGGAGAAAGTGCTGCCGGTGTGACGCCTCGTACGCTCGTCATCCTTCCCACGTACAACGAGGCGCTGAACGTTCTCGACCTCTCGCGGGAAATCCTCGCCACCGCGGACACCATCGACGTGCTGGTCGTGGACGACAACAGTCCCGATGGCACCGGAAACCTCGTCGCCAAGGCCGCGCAAACCGAGTTCCGCCTGAAACTCCTGCCCCGCCCGAGAAAGCTCGGTCTCGGTACGGCGTACCTCGCCGGTTTTCGATTTGCCCTCGAGTTCGGCTACGACTGCGCGGTCACCATGGACTGCGACCGCAGCCACAACCCGCGATACCTGCCAGAGATGCTGGCCGCCATGGAACGGCACGATCTGGTCATTGGATCCCGCTACGCGCCGGGTGGCGGGATCCTGAACTGGCCACGGCGCCGAATCCTGCTCTCGGCCTTTGCAAATGGCTACGCGCGCGTCCTCCTACGGCTTCCGATCCGTGACTGCACGTCAGGCTTCCGATGTTATCGGCGCGCGGTGCTCGAAACCGTCGATCCTTGGAGCGCCCGTGGCTCGGGCTACTCTTTCTTGGAGGAGATGGCCTGGCGCGTGCATCGCTGCGGCTTCCGCATCGGCGAGATTCCGATTCTCTTCGAGCAACGTGTGGCCGGAAAATCAAAGATCGATTCCTCGGAGATCTACCGCGCGGCCTGGCATGTGCTGGCGACGGCGCTGCGTCCGCCGGCGTTGCGAGGCGCACAGGCCCCTGCGCCCGCGCCTCGGCAGGTATCCCCTCGTGACGGCCGAAACGTCGTATAGCAGCGAGGGGACCGAGGTACCGCTGCGCATCGCGGTCGTGGCCTGGGGCCTCGCAGGCGCGGCGGCCTGCGCCGTGATGGCGGTTCTCGAGCCCAACCTCGTCGAAGAGGGCTTCCCGCTCCACGTAGCCCAGCGGCTTCTGGCGGGCCAGCGCCTCTATCGGGACATCGTCTTCTTCACGGGCCCGCTCCCCTTCGAACTTCTCGCGCTTCTATTTCGGATCTTTGGAGAGAACATCCTCGTTGCGCGCGCGGCGGTCGTCGTCCTCCATGGAATCACGTCCGCCGCCACCTTTGATCTCGCGCGGCGTGCCGGGGCTGGTCCGCTCGCGCACCTGGCCGCGGCCCTCGTCGTGGTGTCTCCGGCGCTGCTGTTTCCGCTGTATTCGATCTACTTCCATACAACGGTCGCGACGTCTCTCACCCTGCTCGCGGTGTACGCAGCGGTGCGCGCAGCCGAATCGATCGGCTGGGCCTGCGCGGCGGGCGTCCTCGCAGGCTCCGTAATGCTCTCGAAACAGACGGTCGGCGCGACGCTTGGGGTGGGTCTTCTCGTGGCGCTCTGGGTCTTCGCTTCGCGCGAAAGGCGTACGACGACGGTCGGCGGCTTCGTGGTGGGAGGCGCCGGAGTCGCACTCGTCAGCGTGCTCGCGTTCGCGCTTGCAGGTACCCTCGGGGATATGGTCACCGCACTCGTCGTGACCCCGTTTTCTCTCGCTGACTCGTTTCGCATGCCGTTTCCAAGTTTGTGGCCGCCAGGTGTTCTCGATCACAACACCCAGCTGAATTGGGCGTTTTACCTTCCGGGTCTCTGGGTGATCCTGGCTCATCCTCCGACCCCGTTCCCGCGCGCGCTCGGCCTTGCGACGCAACTCCTCTACGCAGCGCCGGTCGCGGCGCTGTTGGCTACGCTTGCGCGAGGCGCAACGGGGCGGTTGCCAGCGCCAGTTTGGCTGAACAGCGTTGGCCTGCTCGCGGCATCGACGAACCTCCTCCCGCGGGCTGACTGGGGACACCTCGCGATGGCGCTCCCGGCGACCGCCGTCCAGCTCGTGCTGGTGGCTGCGGCGCCCGTGGGCGGTCGCGTACCGCGGCTCTCGCAGGCGCGCGTTGCTGCGGGCCTGGTCGCCGCGCTGATCTCGGGAGGGGCAATCGCGGGTGCGTATCTCCACGCAACGTCTGGGCCGCCGACTTTCGGACCCCACGTGCCCCTGCGGCCGGTGAGCGACGTCTACCGCACGCCCGCGGTGCCGCGGGTGATCGAATATCTGAGAACGCATACAAGACCTGGCGAGGAAATCTTTGTCGCACGCCAGGAGCCCCTTTTGTACTTCGCGACGGAGACCCGCAATCCGACGCGCTACGAAGGGATGCTGCAAGGGTTTCCGTGGAAGCAAGAGGAGGAGATCCTGAACGCGCTACCACACCTGCGCTACGTCGTGATGAGTGAGCAGGATTCCCCCGAGCGGGGCATCTATTCAGAAGAGCTCCCTGCGGTCTACGCGGCGCTCGAGCGTTTCTTCCAGGTGCCCGAAGACTTCCCGGTGGACACAACGCAGTGGATCCTCGTGCTCGAGCGCGGGCCCGATCGCGGAACCACCGCGCTCGATCTCGTCGAGGATCGGACTTCGGGGCATCCATGGATGCGAAACCGCAATGGCGACATTCGATGGGTGGATCCAGCAGCGCTGCCCCTCGCCAGGGCGCGAAACCTTCGGCGCCCGTTGATCGCACCGGTGGGCGAGTTCGGAGGGGGGATCGACTTCTCCCTTGAGGTCCCTCGGCATGCGGTGTTCCAGGCCGCGCTGGGACTCGGTACCCTGAGGACTTCAATCGGAGTCGCACGGCAACAGTTCGGCGTGCGCTGCTTTGTGCGCGTAGTGAGCGCGCAGCGCGAGGCGGTGATCCGCTCCGTCGAGCTGTCGGCCGATCCATCCGGGAACCGTAGCTGGCAGCCCGTCGAGGCTGATCTCTCGGCGTATTCCGGCCAACGCATCACGCTTCGGCTCGAGACAGTCCCAGCGACACCGCTCGAGAGTCCCAAATTTGTCTGGTGGGGCTCCCCGCGCATCGCCGTGACCTCGCTGGGAGGGTGACGCGTGACTCCGAGGTGTTACATCGGCGGACCCTGCACCCGGGCCCGGAGGCACCCGTGAGCCGCGTCATCACAGTGATTCCGACTTACAACGAGGCCGAGAACCTTCGTCTTCTGGTGCCGCTCGTGTTGGCACAGGACCCTCGCATTGAGGTGCTGGTGGTCGACGACAGCTCGCCCGACGGCACAGGTCAAATCGCCGACGAACTGGCCGCCGAAACCTCGCGCGTTCATGTACTGCATCGCCCTCGAAAGGAAGGCCTCGGCATCGCGTACCGCGCGGGGCTGCGCCAGGCCCTGGACCTGGGAGCCGACTTCGTGATCCAGATGGACGCCGACTTCTCCCATCCTCCGGAGACGCTCCAAACGCTCCTCGTGGAGATCGAGGACCACGATGTAGTGCTCGGTTCGCGCTACCTAAACGGAATCACGGTCGTGAACTGGCCGATCGAGCGGATCTTGGTCAGCTACTTCGGCAACCGTTATGTGCGGTTCGTGACGCGCCTGCCGATCACCGATGCGACCGGAGGCCTGCGTTGCGTGCGGCGCGCAGTGCTCGAACAGAGCGGTTTCGAGCGCATCCGCTCCAACGGCTATGCCTTTCAGATCGAGCTGAACTATCGCTTCGTGAAGTACCAGGCGCGGATCAAGGAGATCCCGTTCTTTTTCCTCGACCGCACCCGGGGAGTTTCAAAACTTACGTTCCGAATCGGGCTCGAAGCGCTCTGGGTCGCCTGGTGGCTCCGGATCGCCGACTGGTTCGGTCGCTTGTGACAAGATGTCGCCCCCTTGCCGCGTCCTCGTCCTGAACGAGCGCGACCCGCTGCATCCCGCTGCTGGTGGGGCCGAAGTTCACATCAGCGAGATCTGCTCTCGGCTCGCGTCACAGGGGTTCGAGTTCACCCTGGCGGCGTGCGGCTTTCGCGGTGCACCCGCGCGCGAGGTCCTCCACGGGCTCGAGATTCGGCGCCTTGGCCCCTTGCTCGCCTATTACCCGCGCGCTGCGTGGATGTGCGCGCGCGATACGCGACGCGGACGCTTTGATCTCGTCGTCGAACATCTGAACAAAGTGCCCTTTCTCTCGCCGGTGCTCTCCGCAGTTCCTGTCGTTGCGGTATGTCACCATCTCTTTGGGTTCTCGGCCTTCTTGCAAGTGGCGTGGCCCATCGCCGCTGGCGTGGTAATGGCGGAGAAGCTGGTCCCGGCTTGCTACAAGAAGTCGGCGTTCGTCGCCGTGTCCGAGAGCACACGCGATGATCTCGCAGCGCGCGGAATCCCGCGCGAACGGGTTCGCATCGTGCACAATGGAATTCGGCCACCCAAGCTCTGGCTCGAACCCCCGTCCCGACGCGGCCCGCGGGTAGCGTATCTCGGCCGACTGGAGCCCTACAAGCGCGTGGATGTCATGCTCGCCGCCCTCAAAACGCTGGTTCCCCGCTTCCCCGAGCTTGAGGTGGTAATTGTCGGACGCGGTACGGACCGCCCGAGGCTCGAGGACGCCGCCCGGCGTCTGGGGATCGCGGAGCGGACACGCTTTCGTGGCTTTGTGAGCGACGCGGAACGCGATGCAATACTCGCGAGCACACGTGTGTGTGTGTGTCCATCCGTGAAGGAGGGTTGGGGTATCACTGTGATTGAGGCGAATTCCTTTGGCGTGCCGGTGGTAGCCACCGACGCCCCTGGGCTCCGCGACGCGGTGCGCGACGGGGACACGGGTTTTCTCGTGCCGGAGGGCGATGTGGCGGTCTTCGCCGAGCGAATCGGCCGAGTGCTCGCGGACAACGCAGTTGCGGACCGTATGTCCCAGGCAGGCCTCGCCTGGTCGCAGCGCTTCGACTGGGACAGCGCCGCCCGCGCGATGGCCGCGGTGTTCGAATCGGCCCGAGTGCACGCGTGAGGCCTTCCCGCGAGGATGCGACCCTGCTGGCCTGGTTTGCGCTGTTCAGCGCGGGGACCTGGATCCGCTTTCACAACGCGATGCTGTATCCGTCGAAGTGGGGTTTCGATGCCCCCTTCAACTGGCAATACATCGAGCGTCTGCTCACGACCCTCGCGTTGCCAACTCCAGAGAGCGGGTGGGCCAGCGGCCACCCGCCCCTGTTCTACTACGCGGCCGCTGGCCTGGTCCGTCTTCTCGGCCCCCCTAGCCCACGCGCTGCCATCATCGCGATCCGGCTCGTTTCGAGCGCCGCGGGTATTGGCACGGCGGCCCTCGCCGCCTGGCTCGTGCGACGCGTCGACCATGGAAAGACGATCCGCGCAATGCTGGCCGCGGCTCTGGTGTTGTTCCTTCCTGCGCACATCATGATGAGCGCGGCGCTCAGCGAGGAGATCTTAGCGTCATTCCTCGCGTCTCTGGCGATCGCCGGGGCCGCCGCGGCTCTTGCGTCGCGCCACCATGGCCGGGCCGAGCTGCTTCACGCCGGCGGGGTCGGAGTCGCGGCCGGGCTCGCATGGCTCACAAAACTGTCGGGTGTGCTGGCGGTCCCCGCCGCTCTCGCCGGCGAGCTTGTCGACGGCTGGCGCCGGCGGGATTTTCGCGCGGCTGCATGGCGCTGCCTTGTCCTTGGCGTGGCGGCGCTTGGCGTGGGCGGCTGGTTTTATGCGCGCAACCTGTGGCTCTATGGATACATCTACCCGCACGATCTCAATATACATAGAATAATGTATACCATGCCTCCTGGTGAGCGTCGTGCACTCGACTACCTGCGGTTCCCGGTCGCAACGTTCACCGACTCTCAGTTGTTGAACCCAGACCTTCTACGCTCGGTGTGGGGAAGCACGTATGCCACGCTCTGGTTCGACGGCCACAGACACTTTCTGCCCACAGAGGATGTCGCGGTGCGGCGGACAGGGACACTGCTCCTCGTGTTGGCGCTGGTCCCGAGCACGGCGTTCTTTGCCGGGTTGGTTCGCGCGTGCCGGCGCGTCTGGCGCGGAGGTGGCAGTGCCGATGTGCCGCTGCTCTCACTGGTCGCGCTCACAGTGGCCGGATATGCGGTGTTTACCTGGAGCAACCCCTATTTCGCTGCCTTGAAGGGAACGTACCTCCTGATCGCAGTGCTGCCGTTCGCGTTCTACGCGAGCGAAGAACTCGCGCGCTGGACGCGGCCGCCTGGAATGCGCGCTCTCGCCGTCTGGCTTGCACTTGCTGCGCTGGCGCTGGCGGTCGGAGCCGTCTTCAGCTTCGGCGTCGTGTTCACCCGCACCGAGCCTCCCGGACTCCAGTGGCTGCATCAAGAGTGGCGACCGTGAGTGCCAGGTTCTTCACACGCCGAGCCCTTCCTGCCGCCGTCAGGACAAGCAGCCTCGCGCCTCTCGTTCCCTGGGTTCACCCGCCCTAAATCCTCGCGGCCACCATGCGGGAGGCTTGGCGTCCACCGACGCCTCCACTGTTGATCGATGCGACGGGCACCCTCATCATCAAGGAGCGCTGCATCGTCCGGTCTCTGCCCTGGTGTCGAGCGGTCTTGCGGCCTTCGCTGGTGTTCCACGTCGGAGCGGTTTTGAGCTGCCGGCAGTCTTCGGCGACACGGCAGCGCTCGGCCGTGCCCGGCTCGCCGTTCCTTCACTCGCGCTCGCGATACTCCCGGTAGCGATCGGTTGCGGTTGGTTCAGCGATCGGGTGATCAAGCGTCCTGGGATGCTGTTCGCAGCCACGCCTGCCAAGGCGACTCGGGACGAAGCTGTCGGGTAGAATGTAGGAAATGAACGACACGTCTCCGTGCGATATTCAAGACGCGCCGGCGGTGGACGGCGCCCTCGTACTCGTAGAAACAGAGTGCGCCATCTGCCACTCTCGCGACGCCTCCTTGGAAGCGTCCGGCCCGGACTTCGAGCACGACACCGTCCCCGGTGAGTTCCACTTCGTGCGCTGTCGTAGCTGCGAGCACATCTATCTGAATCCTCGGCCGTCCATGCGAGACGTCGCGAGGATCTACCCGCCCGACTACTACGCCTACTCAAGCGGCGGCAATCCAATCGCGGTGTGGTTGCGTCGGATCCGGGAGACTCGGAAGGTGCACCTATACCGCGGAGCGATCGGCGAAGGGCCGCGGCGCATTCTGGAAATCGGCTGCGGAAATGGTCGTTTCCTCTCGCTCCTGCGTGAGTACGGCCCCGCTGACTGGGAGCTTGCGGGGATCGACTTTAGTGAGAGCGCCGTGCGGCAGTGTCAAGCGATAGGCCTCCGTGCCCAGGCAGTGCGTCTCGAGGATCTCACGTCTGAGGACGGAACCTACGATGCGGTCGTCATGATGCACCTGATCGAGCATATCGACGACCCGCGCCGCAGCTGCGATCGCGTGCGTGCGCTCCTTCGGCCGGGTGGCGTCTTCATCATCGAGACACCGAACGTGGCAGGGCTCGACTATCGCCTCTTCCGCGGTCGCTGGTGGGCGCACTACCACTTCCCACGCCACTGGAACCTCTTCTCGACTGGCGCGCTGCAGCGGCTGCTCCTCGAGACCGGCTTCGCGATTGAGCGTACGGACTCTCTTATCAATACTTCGTCGTGGATCATCTCACTCCACAACCTCTTCCTGGACCGCGGCTGTCCGGACTGGCTCGTCCGCTTTTGCCAATTCCAAAATCCCGCGCTGCTCCCGCCGTTTGTGCTGATCGACTTCGTGCGCTTGCGGCTCGGGCTCCAGACGTCGGATCAGCGCGTGATTGCGCGGCGAAGGCCATGACTGCATCGACGCCGCTCAGGACATCGGACGAGCGCCTGGACTACGGCGGCAACTCTCTCTCTGCGTGTCCACGGTAACGGGGAACGCGATGCGCCCCCTTGCGGACGGGTTCACACTTGCGGCACGGGCGCTCGGGGACGCTTCCGTCTTGAGCTTCGGCGTCGTTTTCACTGGCACCGAGCCTCCTCGATTCCAGTGGATTCGACAAGCGCCGCGTCCATGAACGCCAGGCCCTTCATACGCCGTGCGCTCCCTATCGCGGTCAGTGCCGGCACCCTCGTAGCCCTCGCTGCCTGGATCCATCCGCGTGAAATCCTGGCCGCTACCAGGCTGGAAGCACTTGGCGCGCTGACGCCGCCACTCCTGGTCTATGCGGCGGTCACCCTCGCGATCGAGGCGCGCTGCATCGTCCGGCTCTGCCCGCCCGAGGCTTCCCACGTCGGTCTGTGGACGGCCGCTCGCATGAAGGCCGCGAGCTATCTCGTGCAGGTCGTCCATTACGCACTGGGCATCGGAGCGCTCACCTACCTGCTCCAACGGCAGACCGGCGTTCCGGCCATCCGCGCGGCAGGAATCACACTCCTGATCTCGTTTCTCGATCTCGCGGTGCTGCTGTCTCTGGCTGCCGCAGGCGTCACGCTGGTGCGGACTCCAGCGCTTGAGGTGCGCGTCGGCATCCTCGCGGCGCTCGCGGTCGCGATCCTCGGTGGGATCGCGTTGCTGCGTGTGCCGGGCTTACTGGGTCCGCTCGACCGGCTGCGCGAGAGCAGCGCGTTCGAGGCCGCACGCGCGACTCCGGTTCCGGTGTTGGCGGAAATCGGGATTCTCCGCGCGATCTTGGTGTCGGCGTTTATCGCGATCACCGCGGCAGCACTCCGTGCGTTCGATATCGTCGTGCCGCTCGGGACGTTGGTGATCTCGGTCGTTCTGCTTGCTCTCGTCTCCGCCCTTCCGATCGCCGTGGCTGGACTCGGCACCGGACAGGCTGCTTTTCTTTACCTCTTCCGTGGACGTGCGACGCCGGAAACGCTCCTGGCGTGCAGCCTGACTCTCTCCGCGGGTCTTCTCACGGTGCGCACGTTAATGGGCCTCGTCTTCGCCCGCGAGTACGGTCGGGAAGCCCTGGCGCAGTCCGGACGAAGCGCGGCCGCCGGGAGCGAGGGAGACTCCGGGACTTAGGATCGGTGCCAGCAGCACGTGTCGCCTCGGGGCGTCGTCTTGCACGGTCATCCTTCGGGACAGAGTTGCACCCCAGGCGGTAGCGCGCTAGGGCATGGACCCTGCTGGAGATGCTCGCGCATGCAGAGACGTTCGCGTTGGATTTGCGGCGCGACCTCGCCACCATCGAGGACGATGTGCAGTGAAGGCGATTGCCTACCATGGACCCAAGGACTTCCGGGTCGAGCGTGTACCCGATGCGCGCCGCGAAACGGACACTGACGCCGTGGTGCGGGTCTCGCGGGCGGCGATCTGCGGATCGGACCTGCACCTCTGGCATGGCGCGATGCCGATCGCCGAAACAGGATTCGTGGTGGGCCACGAGTTCGTGGGCGTGGTGGAGGATGCGGGCCCTGGTGTGCGGACCGTACGCCGGGGAGACCGCGTTCTCACCTCGGCTTTGATCGGCTGCGGAAGCTGCTCGCCCTGCCGCGGCGGGCTCTGGAGTGGCTGCAGCGTGGTCGGCGCGAGCGGCGGCCAGAATGTCTTCGGCTTCTCGACAGCCCTGCCCGGGGGCCAGGCCGAAGCCGTGCGCGTTCCCTTCGCGGACACCAATCTCTTCCGAATCCCAGACGATCTCTCCGACGAGCAGGCGCTCTTTCTGACCGACATCCTGCCGACAGGGTATATGGGAGCCGAGCTCGCCGAGGTCGGGCCTGGCGATGTGGTCGTGGTCTTGGGCTGTGGTCCGGTGGGCGCGTTTGCCCAGCGCAGCGCGCAGCTGCGGGGCGCGGCGCGGGTGATCGCCGTCGACCTCGATGAGGGACGGCTCTCCCGCGCTCGAGACCGCGGCTGCGAGGCAGTGAACCCGAAAACCGATGATCTCTCCGCATACGTTACGCAAGCCACCGGGGGCCGCGGGGCGGACGCCGTGATCGAGGCCGTGGGGCGGGGCGACTTGCTCCTCAAGGGGATCGAGATCGCACGTGCAGGGGGTCGCATCGCGGCGATCGGGGTGATCAGCGAGCCCACGGAGCTCCCCTTCCTGGCTCTTTTCCTAAAGAACTTGACTCTGCGCAGCGGGCTTGTGAACCCGCAGCGCTACATTCCTCTTCTCGTGCCGCTCATCAAGGCCGGGCGGATCGACCCGACGGAGATCATCAGCCACCGCTTGCCCCTCGCCGAGGGCGTGCACGGCTACGAGATCTTCGCTTCCCACGCGGAAAACGCGCTCAAGGTCGTGCTCGAGCCGTAGCCCCCGCAGAGCCAGGAGACAAGAAATGGAGCGACTCGCCGGCAAGATCGCGCTCGTGACGGGCGGCGGCGCGGGGATCGGCGAGGCGATCGCGCGGCGTTTTGCGGCCGAGGGCGCGCAGGTCCTGGTGAACGATCTCTCAAAACCTGCCGCCGAGCGGGTGGCAAACGCCGTCGGAGGCGTGCCCTTCATCGCGGACGTCTCCGATTCCATCGCCGTAGGCCGCACGTTCGAAGAGGTGGCGGAGCGCTTCGGGCGCCTGGATGTGCTTGTCAACAACGCAGGCATCGCAGGCCATGAAAACGACCCCGATGCGGCAACGCTCTTTACGAGCCTGGCCCTTCAGCAGGCGCAGGAGCTGGCCACCGAGGGGAAGGTGCGCACCCATACCGACCGCACGGTGAATGCGACGGACGAGGATTGGATGCGCATGATTGCCGTTCACTTGAACGGCACGTTTTTCTGCACGCGAGAGGCGCTCAAGATCATGGGACCGCAGCTCTCGGGCTCGATCATCAATATGGGCTCGATTATGGGCACGACCGGCGGAAGCGGAACTGCCGCCTACTGTGCAGCCAAAGGCGGAGTCCTCGCCCTCACTCGGTCGCTTGCGCGGGAGCTCGCGTCCCGGAGCATTCGGGTAAATGCAATCGCGCCGGGTTGGATCGAAACCGCGATGACAGCGCCTCTCGCCCCGTTGCGCAGGCTGCTCGAAATGCAAACCCCCCTCGGCCGCATGGGAGGTCCGGACGACATCGCTTGGGCCGCCGTCTACCTGGCGAGCGACGAGGCTGGCTTTGTGACGGGCCAAGTGCTCTCGCCGAACGGCGGTTGGTACATGAGCCAGTAGGCCACACCGCCTAGACGATCGACCATCCTCCATCGACGGCCAGGATCTGGCCGGTGACGAAGCTCGAGGCATCGGAGGCCAGGAAAAGGACCGGACCCGCGAGCTCTTCGTCGCGGCCGGTGCGGCCCATGGGCGTTCGCCCGCGGGCCCACTTCATCGAGCGCTCGTCGCTGAAGAGATCCGCCGTCATTTCACTCGGAAACCAGCCCGGCGCGAGGGCATTCACCCGAATCCCGCGCCGAGCCCACTGGGCCGCGAGCTCGCGCGTCAGGTTGATGACGCCCCCCTTCGCCGCGGCATAGGCGGCTTGGGGAACCTGGCCCACCCCGAACATGCCGAGTACCGAGGCGACATTGACGATGCTCCCCCCGCCTCCCGCCAGCATCACCCGCGCGAAGCGCTGCGCACACAGGAAAGTGCCGACAAGGTCGACCTCGATCGTGCGCCGGAACTCGGTAAGAGGCTGCAGCTCGGCGGGGATGATGGTCGTGATCCCCGCGTTGTTGATGAGGACGTCCGCCCGCCCAAAACGTTCAAGCGTCGCAGCGACGAGCGCGTCGACCTCCTCCTCCTGGGCGACGTCGCAGGCTACGGCGAGCGCGGAGGCGCCCTCCGCGACAAGCTCGCCCGCGAGCGTCTCAAGCTGCGCCTTGCGACGCGCGGCGAGCACCACCCGGGCGCCTGCGCCGGCGAGGGCGCGGGCAAATGCGACGCCTAGTCCCGACGAAGCACCGGTCACGACGGCCACACGACCGTCGAGCCGAAAGCGCGCGCAAGGGTCTTCCATCCTCTTCCTCCCCTCTTCGATGTCTCGCTCGCTCCACGAACCGGAGCTCTCTAGGGGTCGGTCATCCGACGGATCCAGCGTCGGTAGACCTCGAGGGGCTGCGCTCCCAAGACGAGGGCCCCGTTCCCCTGAAGCACGACCGTGGGAACGCCCGTCACGCCAAGCTCGATCGCCTCCTCATGCTGCCTCAGGACACTGCGCAAGATCTCGGGGTTTTCGACCCGCGTGAACTCCTCGGGCGGAAGTCCCGCTTCCTCCCAGAGTGCGCGCAAGGTGCTCTCCTGGGTGATGTCCCGGCTTTCGCCGAAGTACGCGCGGAGCAGCCCCTCGTGGATGCGTTCGAAGTGCTCCTCGCCAAGGAGCGCCGCCGCCTTGGCGACGAGGTGCGGAGGCACACTGTGCGTGGGAGGACCCGCAGGGCCCCGCCAGACTTGGAAGGTCCCGGCGTCGGCTTCTGCAGCCGGCCGCAGCCACGATTCCGTGTAAGATCGAAATTTGTCGAGGTCGCGGCCAGGCGCTGGACGCGGTCGCAGCAGAAAACTGCGCCATTCGAGTCGCACGAGAGGAGCGAACTCCTCGCGGATCCGCCGGAGGCGCAGCGCCGCGTTGTAGCACCAGGGGCAAAGGTAGTCGGAGTAGACGACGAGGTGCGCGATCGGCACGTCTAGCCGAGCGGCCGGTAGCTGCCGGCATGGTAGACGAGGGGCTCCGCCGGCTGGGTCTCGATCGCTTCCACAAGACCCACGTAGATCACGTGGTCGCCCGCGTCGTGCGCACTCACCACGCGGCAATCCAGTGCTGCGACGACGCCACGCAAGATGGGGGCGCCGGTCACCCCTTCGTACCATTCCACGCCCTCGAAGCGTCGGTCCTCGTCCTTCTTGGACGCGAAGCGATTGGACAGCGCCTCCTGTCCCGCGGCGAGAATATTCGCGGCGAAGACTCCTCCTTCGGCGATCAGGGGATGCGTGTTGGACGTCTTGTCCGCGCATACGAGGACAAGGGGTGGAGTGAGAGAAACGCTCGTGAAGGCGGAGACCGTCATGCCGTGGATCCGCCCGCCGGAGCGCGCTGTCACAATGGTGACTCCGCTCGGCCAGTGGCGGAGGCCTTCGCGGAACTCGTCTTCGGTCACCGGCAACCTAGTCCCCTCAGCTCGCGTTCTGTGGCGAAATGTACCGGGCGGCTGGCTTGGTGGCACAAACGGCCGATGGGCCCGCTCCCCGGGTGCGGGGAGGCGTTGTCGGCCCCGTCGATCGACCGTATTCTGCGCGAGTCACACACACCCCTTATCTCCAGTCTCTCGCCAGCCAAGGAGACGTGAGCCATGAGTATTGGATACAACCGGCCCCTTTATGTCCTGCCCTTCGATCACCGCGGCTCGTTTCAAACCAAGATGTTTGGCTGGAAGGGTACGCTCACAACGCAGCAGACGGCGGAGGCCGCTGCGACCAAGCGCGTGATCTTCGACGGTTTCCTGAAGGCCCTCGGCGAAGGCGTCCCGCAGGCGCGGGCCGGGATCCTGGTGGATGAGCAGTTCGGCGCTGAGATCGCACGCGACGCCGTCAAGCGCAAGATCGCGCTCGCGATGTGCGTCGAGAAAAGCGGCCAGGACGAGTTCGATTTCGAGTACGGCGAAGACTTCGCGAAGCACATCGAGGCTTTCAATCCCACCTTCTCCAAGGTGCTCGTGCGCTTCAATCCTGAAGGCGATGCTGCGATGAACACGCGCCAAACCGCGCGTCTCAAGCGTCTGTCCGAGTACCTCCACAAGTCCGGGCGCAAGTTCATGTTTGAGCTCCTCGTGCCAGCGGAGAAGAGCCAGCTCGAGCGCCTGGGGGGCGACAAGAAGGCGTACGACCGCGAACTGCGGCCTGCCCTCATGATTCGTGCCATCGAGGCGCTCCAGAACGCCGGAGTGGAGCCGGACGTGTGGAAGATCGAAGGGCTCGATAAGCGCGAGGACTGCGTGCGCGTCGTCCAAGCCGCGCGGCGCGGCGGCCGGAGCGAGGTCGGTTGCATTGTCCTTGGGCGTGGCGAGGATGACAAGAAGGTGCTGGAGTGGCTGCGTGCTGCCGCCGGCGTGCCGGGGTTCATCGGCTTCGCGGTGGGGCGGACCACGTTCTGGGATCCGCTCGTCGCCTGGAGGGAGAAGAAGCTCACGCGCGACGAGGCAGCGGCGAAGATCGCCTCAAACTACAAAGGCTGGGTCGAGCTGTTCGAGAGGGCGGCCTAGCACTGCCCAGGATCCGCGCTCGGAGCGAGGGCAGGCCCCAAGGGAGCTCGCCCCCGCGTCGAGCCTAGTACTCGCCTTCTTCAGCCTGGGTCCCTTCGGGCAGGCTCACCGCATCAATCTTGCGCGCGTCCTTCTTGTTCGGGTCCGAGGCCGCGGGCTTCCAGTAGACGACGACGATCTGACCTTCTTTGAGATCATCGAGCTTGGCCGGCTTGGCCTTCACCGTGACGGTCGTTCGCGTCAGAACCGAACCCTCCGCGATCACGCTGAAGAGCACATCCTTGCCCTTCTCTTTTACGACCACCGTTACCGCATCCTTGTCCCACTTTACAAACTTGCCGGCAGTCCTCTCCGTCTTGATCGCTTCATCCGCCGAAGCGTTGGACACGGCGCCACCGACGATCCACACCGCGGCGAGGGCGATCGCCGCGATCCTTGTGAGGGTACGAACAGTCCGGAGCTGCATGACGCTTGCCTTCCTCCAGGTCTCTGGTTTCTCGAGCGCACCGCCGGGGCAAGAAACTACACGGTTTGGGAGGGTTGCGGGAAGGGGTATTCGCGCCTCACCCCACACCCTCGAGGGGCGCCTCCGGCCGGCTCTACCCGCGGTCGTAGCGCTGGACGATCGGCAGCCGGCGGCCGGCCCCGAACGCCTTGGTCGAGCAGCGAAGCACGAGAGGCGCCTGTCGCCGCTTGTACTCGTTGCGGTCGAGCCGGTCAACAATGCGCCGCACCAGGCTCGCGGAGGCGCCGGGCGGCGGCAGAATCCTCGAGGCTCCGAGCCCACCCTCGATGGCTTGTTCAAGCACAGCGTCGAGCACTTCGTAGGGCGGGAGGTCGTCCTGGTCGAGCTGGCCGGGGGCGAGCTCCGCTGAGGGTGGCTTCGCGATCGAGCCCGCAGGGATCCGCTCGGCGCTTCGGTTCGCGTGGCGTGCAAGCGCGTAGACGTCGCGCTTGTAGACGTCGCCGAGGACGGCGAGGCCGCCCACCGTATCGCCGTAGAGTGTGCAGTAGCCGATCGACAGTTCGCTCTTGTTCCCCGTCGCGAGCACCAGTCGGTGCTCCCAGTTGGAGATCGCCATGAGGAGCGCTCCCCGAATCCGCGACTGAATATTCTGCTGAGCCACCCCGTAGTCGTCCCGTGGGCCGAGAACCTCCCGAAAGACGCGCAGATACGCCTCGTAGATCGGCCCAATCTCGATCCGGCGCAGCTCAATCCCGAGGTTGTGCGCGAGGGCCTCCGCGTCCGCCAGGCTGTGCGCCGAGGAGAACGGGCCGGGCATCGCGACACCGAGCACACGCTCGGCGCCGAGGGCCCGGACGGCAAGATGTGCGGTCACCGCGGAATCGATACCCCCCGAGAGGCCAATCACCGCGCCGATGGGAAGGCCCTGCTTTAGAAAATAATCGCGGATCCCGACCACGAGGCCGCGCTCGAGCTGGTCCACTCCTTCCGGCTCGACGACTGCGTCGGGCGCGACGCCAGGTTCCGAGAGGGCGAGGTCGACGACCTCGAGGGCCGACTCGAAGAGTGGGAGCGAGGCGCGAACCTTCCCCGCCGCATCGACCACGAAGGAGCCGCCGTCGAAGATCAGCTCGTCGTTGCCCCCCACCTGGTTCACAAACACGGTCGGGACAGCGTGGCGTCGTGCGGTGTCGGCGAAGATCTCGCGGCGCAGGCGCGCTTTGCCGACGTGCCAGGGCGAAGCCGAGAGGTTCACGAAGAGGTCCACGCCCGCGCGGGCGAGCTCGCTCGCGGGGTCGACGGCGTAGGGGACTTCGCTCGCCCAGAGGTCCTCGCAGACCGTGAGCCCGAGCCGCTCGCCTCGCAGGTGGCCGAGCACCGCCGGCTCGCGCGCCAACGCGGGCTGGAAGTAGCGATCCTCGTCAAAGACGTCGTAGGTGGGGAGCAGCGACTTCCCGCGCACCGCCGCCCGTTCGCCGTTCGCAAGCAGGATCGCGGCGTTCATGAGCGCCTTCGGGCGGCCGCTTTCCAGGGGCAAGACGGCGCCCACGGCAATCGCGATGCGGCGCGCTGCCGCCGCGAGGTTCTCGAGCTCACGGACCTGGTCCTCGACGAAACCCTCGCGCTCCAGCAAATCGAGGGGCGGGTAGCCCGTCAGCGCAAGTTCAGGCAACACCACGAGCTCGGCGCCCGCAGCCTCCGCCTTCGCGGCCGCCTCCTCGACGAGCCGGCGATTGCCTGCGAGATCACCCACGGTGGGATTGACCTGAGCA
>DAIOWK010000002.1:0-34177 GCA_036758525.1 Myxococcota bacterium | reverse complement strand
GCGGCGGGGCCGGCCGATCAGGTGCTGAGTGCGCTTGCTGCGCTCTGCCGCGGGCATGAGGGTGCGTCGCCGCGCGAGGATGCCTGCATCCACGCAGGCCGCTACGGGACGCACAGCTCCGCGCTGCTACGCCTCCGCGTCGACGGCGAGGGTGATGAATTCTGGTTCGCGGACGGGCCACCGTGCGTGGCTCCCTACGAAGACTTTTCCCCTCTCCTGCTCGCACTGGACCACGGGGTCCGGCAGCGCGTGGGAGATGCATCTGCGAGGATGACCAGTTGAGACGCATCGGTAGCAATATTCGGAAGCAGAGCACCGACACCAAGGTGAATCGACCGACCCGGAACATCATCCGCTACTCCACCAAGGAGTCGCCGAAGAACGAGTATCCGAAGCGGATCGTGTCCCCCCCGAACCCATCGAGCTGCTGCGGTGAAGAGAACCGCGTCATGGTCGGCAAGATGCAAGAAGTCGACGGGTTCAAGTTCTGTTACAAGATCTGTCGAATCTGCGGCCATGCCGTGAAGTTCTTCTTCCCCGCCGTCGAATCCACGAGCGGCGCGGTGAAGGAGTACCGACAGTGGAAGCGCTACATGGTCCAGTGACGCAAGCGGCGTGGCCTCCGCCCTCCGGAGGCCCGGCCGCGGTCCCTGCGTGAGCCCCGACGACAAGCTCCACCGCTCCTCTATTGCTCCGCTCGAGCCGGCGGCCGCCTGGCTCGAAGGCCTGATCAACGTAGAACGCCTGCCCGAGCTTCCCTACAGCCGCCTGGGACTCGACCCTATCCAGCACCTCTTGGCGCGCGTCGGCGAGCCGCAGCGCGATCTGTGCGTGATTCACATCGCGGGCTCGAAAGGCAAGGGCTCGACCGCGCTTTTCGCCGAGGCGATCTTGCGCGCCGCAGGCGAGCGCGTGGGGACCTTCACGTCGCCCCATCTCGAGCGCTGGACCGAGCGCTTCCGCATCGGTGGGGAGGAAGTCTCCGAGGATGCCCTGGCCTCCGTCCTCGAGCGGCTCCGCCCCCACGCAGAAGCCCTCGCCAAGGAGGCTCCGGGAAAGGCGCCCACTTTTTTCGACGTGATCACGGCTGCGGCCTTCCTCCTCTTCCGGGACGCCTCGATCGATTGCGCGGTGCTCGAGGTTGGCCTGGGAGGTCGCCTTGACTCGACCAACGTGGTCGATCCAGCGGTGGCCTGCATCACGACCATCGAGCTCGAGCACACCGACCGGCTCGGGTCGACCCATGCGGCCATCGCCGGCGAGAAGGCGGGCATCCTAAAGCGCGGGCGGCCTGCGGTGATCGGGGAACTCCCTGCTGAAGCGCGTTCGGTGGTGGAGGCGCGGGCGCGGGAGCTTGGCGTCCCGCTCAACCGGCTCGGCCGGGAGCTTTCTGCCGAGGTCACGTCGAGCGACTCGTCAGGTGTCCGCGTGCGCCTGCGGGACGGCAAGCTTGAGGTCGAAACGAAGCTCTCTACCCTCGGCGTTCACCAGGCGGCGAATGCCGCCCTGGCACTGGCCTGCGTCCGCCGCGCGGCCCCTGATTGGTCCGACGAAGCATTGGCTCGGGCGGCGCGGGCGGGACTCGCGGCTGCGCAACTTCCGGGACGCGTCGAGCTCCTGGGGCGCCGACCCTGGCTCGTGGTGGACGGAGCGCACACCACGGAGTCGGCTCGCGCCTTGGCGTGCGCCCTCGGAACCCTCGCGCGGCGCCGCAGTCGACTCGTGCTCTCCGTCTCGGGCGGCAAGAATCTGGCCGGCATTCTCGCGGCGGTATTGCCCTGCTTTGACGAGATCTTCGTGACGCGGGCCGATTCCCTGCGCTCGCTCGATCCCTCGCAAGTGGCGGGCGCGATCCGCGCCGCAGGTGGAAGCGCCACAGTGCACGCCGTGCCGAACCCCTTCATGGCGCTGCGCGCGGCACGGGAGGGCCTCTCCCGGGACGACCTTCTATGCGCCACAGGCTCGCTCTATCTCGCGGGAATCGCGCGCAAGGTTCTCGCGACGCAGCCCTAGAGCGCAGGCGCTGCGGGTGCCGGGGAAGGCTTTCCCTTGCGCAGGGCCCGCGCCTCGTGGCGCAGGCTCGCGATGGACTTTTGAAGGCGCTGTCCGGTGATTTCGAAATTGGAACGCGCGCTGCGCTCGAGCCAGAGGCGGCGCAGGCGGCGGCCGAGGGTAGCCTGCTCGACCGCGAGGCGTTCCAGGCGCGCGGCGAGCGCACGTCGCCTGGCGGGCGACAGGCTCGCCGGTTTGCGCCGCCATGCCAGGAGCTCGAGGGCCGCAAGGCCCTTGGTGCAAGCGAAGAGGGAGGTGTCGGCAGCGAGCAGGAGCTCCTCGTGCGTCAGCGCCTCCCGCTTGAAGCGGTGCTTCGCGGCGGCAAGACGTACCCTGGCCCGGGAGAGCCGCGAGAACGTGCGACGCAGCGCCGATGCCTTGGCGCGCGTGGTGAAGTGCATCGGACCCAGGTCGTCGAAATAGAGCGCCTGGAGCGGTGACGCGTTGAACAGGGGGAATCCCGCGTCGTGCAGCGCTCCAAACTCGCGGTAAAGCCGCGCTGTCTCGCCGCTTTCGTCGTCGAACAAAACCCGGGAGAAGGCGCGGTCGAAGAGCTCGGCGGGGGCGTCGCCGGACCACGCCTGCTGGGCTGCGAACGCGTAGCCAAACCACGAGAAGCCCTGCAGGTTGTAGTGGCCGAAGTCACCCCAGTCGGTGACCACCAACCCCCGGGCGCCGTGGCGCCGCCCCGCCTCGGCATAGCGTGCGATGTTCTCGAAGCTGTTCCCGACGCGCGGAAACAGGCAGTTCCAGCTCGACGTTCCCGGGCAAACCCAGAACTCGATGCCGTGGGCGGCAAATGCACGGACCCGGTCGTAGTCGTGCGCTGCTTCGTACCACCAGTCGAGCAGCACGAGGTCACGATCGATCTCCGAGATTCGTTCTGGGTGTGCATGCACGACGTCACCCCAGATCATCGTGCGTTTGCCGTGGGAGGCCGCAAGGTCGCGCACGCGGCGCACGTGATCGAGGTACACCCCGGCCTTGCCCACCTTGAGGGCGCGCTCCGCGGACCTCCCGAGGGCGAGGTCCCAAGGCTCGTCGCAGTTCGCGTTGAATCGCCGCGAACGGAAGTTCGGCAGGTACTCGTCGTAAAGGTCCCTCAGCAAGTCGTAGGTCCCGGCTTCCGCGGGTGCGATGGTCCAGCGGCGCTCGGTCTCCGCAAGGTGCGCGTAGCGCGGCAGCGCGAGCACGTGCTGCATGTGGCCTAGCGACTGGAGCGTCGGGACGAGCTCCACGTGACGCTCGGCCGCGTAGCAGTCGAGCTCACGCATCTGAGCCGCGTCGAGAGGGGAGGCATCTGCGCCGATTTCGGGGTGGCGGCGGAAGCGGAAGGTGTGCTCCGTGTAGAGCATGAGCACGTTCAACTTGAGGCGCACGCACAGATCCACAAGGCCCCGAAGTGTGGCCACGGTCGGCACCTTGCCGCGCGAGACGTCGAGCATGAGTCCGCGATGGGGAAAGTCCGGGGCGTCCTCGATCTCGCAGCCCGCGATGCGCGCCGTCCGCGGAGTAAGCTGCCGCAGGGTCTCCACGGCGTAGCGGAGGCCCGGAGGCCCCGCGGCCGAAGCACGCACGGCATCCTCCCGCACCACGATCCGGTAGGCGTCGCCTCCTGCCCCTTCCCGCGAGAGCTCGAGCCGCGGGCCGAGATCGTCGGCACGAGCATGGGTCTCGATCGGTAGGCGCAGCCCGCATTGCTCGGCGATTGCATCGCGCAGGGCGCGGGCGGAAGCGAAGTCGCCTTCGTCGCTCCCTTGCGCAAGGACAATCGGCACTTCTGGGGAGAGCCGGAAGCTTCCCGGCAGGCGTCGAACACGCCGCGGCTGCGGCAGCAGGGGAGGTTGAGCACCGGAGCGCGCCGCCGCTGACATCGCGGCGGATCTTAGCGGCACGGGCTGCCCTGGCAGCTCTCTCAGAAGAAGGACCGTGAAAGGAGACGCCCGGGCCGAGTCCTCGCACAGAGTGCGAGGGGAGGGGTACCCGGCCCGGGCGTGATGTTCGATCGGTTCCCTCGCCCGGGTCTAGAGAGCAATCGGTGTGCCACCCCTGCGGACGCAGAGCCGGCCCGCCCGAGTCGCGCGGTTTTGCCCGCGTCTTCCTCTCCTTTTGCTTCCGCGGTGCCCATGCAGGTGCTGCGCAGCCGAGACGCGTGGGTGACACAATTTGTGTCCGCCGCGCAGAGGCCTGCGGCCCCCGGGGCTAGGGGGCGAGACGGCGCGCGATGGCCGCGATGTGGGCGGGCGTCGTTCCGCAACAGCCGCCGACCAGCCGGGCTCCAGCGCCGATCCAAGATGCCGCCAGCATCGCGAACTGCTCCGGAGCACAATCATCGCTGCGCCGAAAATCGCTCGCGGCGTCAGGCGCCCCCAGGTTCGGATACACGCCAAAAGGTAATCCGGAGCTTCGCAGCGCGGGAAGACACGCGGCCACGGAACGCGGTGGCAAGCAGTTCACCAGGACGGCCAGTGGGCCGAGCTCGACGCAGGCGGCGACCGCTTCTGAAAGGGGTTCGCCCGAGAGCAGGCGTCCGCCGTCGGTACAGACGAAGCTCACACACGCTCTGAGACCGGCGTCGTTGACCGCGCGCAGCGCAGCCACGCCCTCTCGCCGGGTGTTGATCGTCTCGACCAGGATGAAGTCGACACCCGCTCGCTCAAGTGCACGCGCGTGCTCGGCGTGCTCCCGGGCGAGCGCATCGTCATTGGGTACACGCTCGGGGTGATAGCAGTCCTCGAGCGTCGGTTGGGAACCGGCCACCAGAACGGCTTGTCCGGGAGCCGCTGCTTCCTCCACCGCGGCACGCGCGATCGCAACGGCGCGCCCCGTGAGTTCTTCACTTTGCTCGCCGAGTCCCGCGCGGGCAAGCGTACGGCGCTGCGTGCGGAAGGTGTTGGCCGTGAGGATCTGCGCGCCCGCCCGGACGTAGTCGCGGTGAATCTCACGCAGCAGCGCTGTGTCCCGCAGCAGTGCGTGCGTAGACCAGAGCGGGAGTGCCGCGGCGGCGGGAAAGCGGCTGCGCCGCTCGATTTCCGTGCCTGTCGCGCCATCCAAAAGAATTGGCGCGCCGGTCGCGAGCAGCGCCGCAAGCCCGCCTCGGGATAGGTCCCCCTCCACCCCACGGTTATACTGCGCCCCCCATGTTCCGTCCTGTCGTCCTGGTGGAGCGCCCCGGCGCAGGCCGACTCGAGCCCGTGCGGCTCGCTGTGCGCGTGAGCGAAGCGGGCGCCGCGCCGGACCGGGAAAGCTCGGTCCTGCGGGGCGCGGAAGGCGTCCCTACGGCTGGACGTCACCGTGCGGGGCCATTCGAGATTGATCTCAGCGTGCACCAGGCAGACGGGGCTGCGATCGTGGAGGCGACGCTGCGCAACACCGAAAAGCGTCCGATCCGCTTGGACGCCCTCCTCTTGGGCTTCCGCTGGACGGATCACGGCGCCCGGTCTTTCCGCTGGCTGCGCCATGGCTGGCAGTCGTGGTCGGTCACCGAAGCCCGGTCTCTAGACGATTTGGGGGAGCCCCCGCTGGCCTGCGGGCCGTGGCTTAGCGGCATGTTCCACGCGCTGGGAGAGTCTCCGCAGGACCGCGCCGGCTGGCATAACTCCGAGCTCGTCACTGTGCTCGGCGCATCGCCGGCCGGAATCGCCTGTCTCGTGGGCGTGTACGAACGCGGCGAGACGTTCGGCCTCGTCTATGTGCGGCCCGGCCCTCCGGACGTCGCCGGCGCTCGTGATGTCGCGCTCGAGGTGGAACTGCGTTTCGAGGTGCCGCTGCAACCCGGTGAGGTCCGCCGGGCGGAAACCGTGCGTCTCGCCCTCGGCGACGACGCGAGCCGGCTCCTCGAGGAGTATGCCGAGGCCTACGGTCGCGCGGTCAGCTCCCGCACCCGTGCACCGTTCCAATCCGGCTGGTGCAGCTGGTACCACTTCTTCCACGGCGTGACCGAGGAGGACCTGCGGCGGAATCTCGATGCGCTGGTCCGCTTGCGTGGCGAACTTCCGATCGAGGTGCTCCAGCTCGACGACGGCTATCAGCGCGCCATCGGCGATTGGCTCGAAACAAACCCGAAATTCCCGCGAGGGATCGCGCCGCTTGCCGCCGAGATCCGAGATGCAGGATTTCGGCCCGGGCTTTGGACGGCCCCGTTTTGCGTGGCCCCGGACAGCCACCTCTTCGAATCCCACCGCGATTGGCTGCTGCGGCAGGGCGGTGAAATGTTTCGCGGGCTGCACCACGCGATGTGGACAAAGGAAGGCTTTATTCACGTGCTCGACGCCAGCCGACCCGAGGTGCTCGAGCACCTCGAGAGTACCTTTCGTGCGCTTGTGGAGATGGGTTGGACCTACCAGAAGCTCGACTTCCTGTATACGCAGGCCATGCAAGCCGACGCCTTCGATGTCGCGGTGACGCGCGCGCAGCGCCTGCGGCGCGGTTTGGTCGCCGTCCGGCAGGGCTGCGGGGGTGAGACGTTCCTCCTCGGCTGCGGCTGCCCCCTCGGTCCCGCGGTCGGTGTGGTGGACGGGATGCGAATCGGGCCCGACGTTGCCCCCGTCTGGCACGTGGACCCAGGACGGGCGCTGCCCGGGCTTGCAGGAACCCATCCTTCCACACGCAACGGGGTGAGGAACACGTTGGCACGCGCCTTCATGCAGCGGCGACTCTGGCTGAACGACCCCGATTGCCTGATGGTGCGCGAGACCGACACCGAGCTCACACGCGCGGAGTCACAGACCCTCGCCGCTACAATCGTGGCGACCGGTGGCATGGTGATCTTCTCCGACGACGTGCCGATGCTCGACCCAAAGGCGCGGGCCTTGGTCCGCGACACGCTCGCGCTCGCGCGTGAAGTCGATGCCGGAGTCACGCGTGTTCTCGACCCGCTCGGTGCGGCGCTCGCCCCCGCCGCGGTGGCGCGCTGCGGCCCGCACGTGCTGGTTGCCCTCGTGAACGGGGACGATGAGCCCCGCGTGCGCAGCCTCGACCTCAGAACTCTCGGGTTCCCGGTGTGTACGGAGCCGCTCGTCCCCGTTCTTGGCGCGGCGGATGTATCGCTGCGGCCGCCCGCAGGGCTCGAGGCAGCGCTCGGGCCGCACGAGAGCGTGGTGGTGCGGCTCCCGGCGGCGCCAGCGCTCGCGGTGTTCTGCGATTTTGACGGAACCTTCGCTGTGCAGGACGTGGGTTCCACGCTGGCCAAGCGCCACGCCGCCGAGCGCCGGCCCGCGCAGCTCGCGCGTCTCGCACGAGGCGAGATCACGGCGTGGGAATACAACCTCGAGATTCTCGACCGGCTCCCCGTGTCCAAAGCGGCGACCGACGCCTTTCTCCAAACCATCGAACTCGATCCAGGCGCGAAGCCCCTTTTGGCCTTCTGCGATGAGCACGGGCTACCCTTTCGAATCCTCTCCGACGGATTCGATTACAACCTCGATCGGCTGCAGGAGATGCAGGGGGTGCGCTTCGCGTACGATGCAAACCGGCTGCGGTTCGAGCATGACACATGGCGGATCGAGGCCACCCTACGCAACCCGAACTGCGGCTGTGGCACCGGCAATTGCAAGCGAGCGCGGATCGACGCCTATCGAGCCGGGCATCCCGGAACCCGCATCGTCCACATCGGCAACGGCCGCGTTTCCGACCTGTGCGGAGCTCTCGCCGCAGATATTGTGTTTGCCAAGGGGACGCTTGCCGAAGCGCTCGCCGAGCGCGAGGCGCCGTTCGAGCGCTTTGACACACTGCACGACGTAGTGGCGAATCTCGAGGGGCGACTCACGCCCCGTTGATACGCTCGAGAAGGCTAGCCAAGACCCGGCGGATCGAAGGGCGCGGGATCGCTTCGGGAACCGGCCTCGAAATCTCGCCCGCGCAGGCTCCGCTCCGTCGGCATGATGATCCAAAGGATGACGTAGACGAGGATGCCGACACCTCCGCCGAACACGCACATCAGGACAAAGGCGAGACGCAAGAGGGTGACGGAGATATCGAATTGGGCGGCGAGGCCGGCGCATACGCCCGCAATCATCTTGTTCTCTTCGCGCCGCGTCCACTCCATCGCCAGCACGTTGCCGTCCAGCCGCGAGCCACAGAAACGGCACTTGACGGCCTCCTCTCGAATCGCTTCCGCACAGTAAGGGCAAGTCTTCAGGTCCGTCATCCCGTCACCTCCGAAATCGTTCGCTGCACCCGGCGGTGCGCGACAAAGGGGATCGATCCGTAAACGAACGCCAGCCAGCCGGCGACACTCGCCAAATACGCACCTGCGAGAACACTGAGGACCGGCTCCGGCACAAACCCCGCGAGCAGTCGGCCACCGAAGCGGATCACGAGCGCGTTCCACGCGAGGACAAGGGGCAGGGCCGCAGTCGCAACCGCAAGCAGCCGGACAAGCTCCCGGGCAAAACCCCGGGGAAGCCGCGGACCGAGGGGTCCTACGCCCGCCAGGCTGAGGCTTCCGGAGGAGAGTTCAGCGCGTGCGCGCAGGAGCGTGCGAGCGATGAGGCGCTCGGGCGGCGCCCCGGTCGGCAGGCCGCCCAGCGCTTCGCCGAGGGAGCGCAGCTCGGCCTCGATTTCGCGACAGGCCACGCAGGAATCGAGATGGGCGCGAATCTCGGCGCCCGGTGTCTGCCGGCGGAGGAAGGCGTCCTCGAGTGCAGGGCGTGGCGATCGGCACGCGTCAGTGGGTGACATCGTACTCCTCTGGCATTCCGCGCAGCGCGCGGACCGCGGCATGAAGACGGCTTTTCACCGTGCCCGGGGGCACACCCACAATCTCCGCGATCTCGCGTTCGCCGAGATCTTCGAAAAACCGCAACACCAGTACCTCTCGCAGACGCTCCGGCAGCCGAGCGAGTCGTTGCCGTGCGTCCAGCTTGGTATCGAGGGCCGCGCCCCCGTCTCCGCCGTGAGCCGCGGCGTCGGATTGCAGCCGTGCCTGCTCTTTGGCCTCGAGCACGTTTCGTCGCGCGCTGTCGCGGCACAGATTGTTCGCGATCTGGAAAAGCCAGGTCGAGAAGCGTCGGGCCGGGTCGAAGCTCTGCCGTGCGCGTACGACGCGCAGCCAGGTCTCTTGAAAAAGATCCTCTATCCGCTGGGGCGAAGCGCGGCGCAGGAGAAACCCAAAGAGCCGCTGCCGGTAGCGCTGCAGCAAGTGCTCGAACGCGGTCGCGTCGCCGCGCTGCACGAGGATCATGAGGCCCTCGTCAGACTCGGTCGTCGACGGCCCAATCGGTCCCCGGGTCCCCGTGGGTCGCATCGTCGCAGAGCGTAACCCCGGCCATCGCTCCACCGCCCACCACGCATCTCTGGGCATCCCGCGCCGCGAACCTCGCAGGCGAAAGGGCCGTGTGCTCGGTGATACGCACGAGAGGGCCAGGAGGTTCACGGACCGGGCCCGCGTGTTCGCTACGGTCGGGGTCCGAGGAGGTCCGGTGCAGCCCCGGCGCGTCGCGGTGATTGGAGCGGGCTTGGCGGGCCTCGAGGCGGCGCTGCGGCTCCAACGCGCGGGGGTCCGCGTCGTCCTGATCGAGCGGGAGCCGCATCCTGGAGGCCGGGCGGCGGGGACCCTTCTCCACGGATTCCGCTTTACCCCCGGTGCCCACGCCTTCCGGTCGGGCGACCGCAGGCTTCGCGAGCGACTGGTTTCGCTCGGACTTGACCGTGAGATCGAGCCTCTTTCCCCGGGCGCGGAAGGACAACTGCTGCGCGATCGCGTGAGCGCGATCTATCCGACCCGGCTCCGCGGCGTCGCACGCATCCCCGGGGCCGGCTTGCGCGTACTGCGGCTCCCCCGGTTCCGGCGACTGCTCGCCCGCTATGGGCGCGTGCTCGACGGGGAGGTCCCCGAACGGGCCGCGGGCATCGACGATCGAAGCGCAGTCGAATTTGGGCGCCTCTACTTCGGGCGACGTCTCGCGGAGCGCTGGATCGAGACGACGCTCGCGGAAGTCACTCTCGGTGAGGCCCACGAGACGAGTCGAGTGCTGTTCCTCCTGCGGCACGGTCTCGGTACCGGGGCGCAGCGGGTCGCGCTGCGCCCGGGGATCGGGGCGCTCGTCGAGGCCATGACCAAGGGCATGACACTGCAGCTTGGTGTCGACGCCGCGACGCTCGAGCCCTCAGCTGAGGGGGGCCTGCGGATTGTGGCTGCCGGTGCGCCCTCATGCTCCTTCGAAGCGGACGCGGTGGTGTGTGCAACGCCGCCCACCGAGGCGCTGCGTATCGCGAACCCCCTTCTCTCGTACGCAGAGCGGAGCTTCTTCGCCGAGTCGCGCGGCGTGGCTTCTGTTGTGCTGAGCGTCGCACTCGTTTCCGAACGCATCCCCGGGCCGCGCCGGGTTCGAATCGCGCCGGTAGAGGCGCTTCCGCTCAGTCACGTCGCCATCGAGGCCGGGAGCAAGGGCGGCGCCATCCCAGCGGGGAGTGCGGTCGTGACGCTGATCGCCCGCGATGCCTGGAGCCGGCCCCACCTTGCCGCGCCCGCGGAGGTGGTGGAGAAGGAGCTCCTCGTGCACGGGGAGCGCATCGTCTCGGCGCTTTCACACACCCCACTTTTCACCCAACTGGCGCGCTGGGAATACGCGTACCCACGCTTCGACGTCGGCCGGTTTCGCGCGATCGGGCGCTTTCAGGCAATTCAAGAGCAGGCACGGCGCGACGGCCGCCGGCTGTATTTTGCCGGCGACTACCTGGTCGGACCATGCATGGAAGGGGCGCTCGCTTCCGGTGCGCGGGTCGCCGAGGCCGTGCTCAGCGATCTCGGGGTTCCGATGCCTCGAGCTGAACGACCGTAACGCCGTCCCCCCCTTCGTGGGGACCGCCGCGCGCGAAGGAAACGACGTAGGGCGAGCTCGTGAGATGCGCGCGTACCGCGTCGCGCAACGCGCCGCTGCCAAGACCATGCAAAACGACGAGCGAGCGCTGGCCGGTGACAGCAGCGCGGTCGAGGCCGACCACAAGCCGCCCGAGCGCCTCCTCCACCCGCAGGCCGCGCAAGTCGCAGCCCGCGAATGCCTCTCCGAGCGCCGCGCTTTCGGCCAACCCCCGGTCGGGCGGTTCCCCCTCGAATGCAACCTTGGGCCGCACCCGCGTTGCGCCGACCCCCTCTCGGCCTGCGTCCTGCGCAGAGGGGCGGCGAACTGCGGTGAGCCGATCCATCGGGACCAGCGCGCGCGCTGCGCCGACCTGAACCGACACTCGGCCGCGTCGGTCGGGCAGCGTCAATAGCACCGCCTCTCCCCCTCCTCGCAAGCGGAGGACGTCGCCGGGTTTGGCGTCGCGCCAGTTCACGGGGCTCTCCGGCGGCTCTTGTTTCGGGCTCGCCGCTTCCGCCGCTTGCGCGGTCTCATCTACCTTCGCTTCGAGCGCCTGGAGCCTTTCGCGGGCGTGAGCGGCATCCCTAGCCCCTCCACCCCGCTGAAGGTCACGGATCACCGCGGCCACCTCCGCATGTGCGCCCCGGAACGCCTGATCAAGATCCTCGCGCATGCGACGGAACAGCTCTTCCCGGCGCGCCTCCAGCTTCGCGAGCTTCGCAGCGTATTCTGCCCGGGCTGCCTCTGACTCCGCGCGCAGCCGGAGCGCCTCGTTGCGCTCTCGCTCGAGAGCCATGCGGTTCGACGCGAGCTCCGAGAGCATGCGGTCAAGTCGCCGGTCATCGCGTTCCAGCAGGGCGTTTGCACGCTCGAGGACGTCAGACCGCAAGCCCATCCGCGCCGCTACAGCTGTCGCCGAAGATACGCCTGCCACGCCCAAACGCAGACGGAAGGTCGGCGCGAGCGTGTCAGGGTCGAACTCGACGCACGCGTTGGCAAAGCGCGGATCCACGGCCGCCATCTCCTTCAGCAAGTTGAAATGGGTGGTGACCACGACGCGGGCGCCGGCGTGGGCGAGCGCCTCGAGAATCGCCTGGGCGAGTGACGCACCCTCGCTCGGGTCGGTCCCGACGCCGATCTCGTCGAGCACCACCAGCGAGTGAGGTGTTGCCTCTTCGACGATGCGCGCAAGATTGGCCGCGTGGGCGGAGAAGGTGGAGAGGCTCTCCTGGAGATTCTGCTCATCGCCAATATCCGCGAGGAGCGCGTCCACCAAATCAGCGCGGCAGCCCGGCGCGGCGGGTATATGAAGTCCTGCCCGCACGCAGAGCGCAGCGAGCGCGAGACATTTGAGCGCGACTGTCTTCCCTCCCGCATTCGGGCCCGAGAGCACGAGCACCGTATAACTCTCACCGAGTCGCAGGTCGTTCGGCACCACACGGTCCGGGGGGAGAAGCGGGTGGCGCAGCTGGGGAAGCACGAACACACCCTCGTGGCGCACGATGGGCTCGACCGCGTCCATTTCCCGCGAGAGCCGGCCCCGTGCGAACGCCAAGTCGATGGTCTCGAGGGCGTCGAGCCCGGCTTCGAGCGCCGCGCGTTCTCGGGTTGCGTGCTCCGAGAGGGCCCGCAGGATCCGCAACGTCTCGCGCTCCACAGCGAGCTCTGCCTGCTTCATGCGGTTGTTGAGCTCGACCACGGCCTCCGGCTCGACGAAGAGCGTGGTCCCCGAGCCCGAGGCGTCATGGACGATGCCCCGCACGCGCGCGCGGGCATCGGAGCGCACCGGCAGCACGAAGCGGCCGTTGCGCATCGTGACGAAGCTGTCTGAGAGGGCCACCACGATTTCCGGATCGTGCAGATAGGCGGCAAGGCGCCGCTGGAGGTCTGCGGCGAGGCCGCGCGCTTCTCGCCGGGAATCCGCGAGAGCAGGGGACGCTGAGTCCCTCGCCTCCCCCTCGGCGTCGATGCAAAGATCGATCTCGTCTTCGAGTTCGCGCAGGTCCGGAATCCCCGCCGCATGCGCGGCGAGATGAGGTGCTTCCGTGGCCCGGCGCGACAGGAAGCGCTGCGTGGCATGGAGTGCCGAGAGCGTGGCGCGCAGGTCGAGAAGCTCCCGGGCCCCAAGCACCCCGCCCTTGCCCAGTCTTCGTAGCGTGGGTTCGAGGTCGCCGAGGCCGCCCACCGGCGGCGCTTGGCCCTGGTCCAACAGGAGGCGTGCTTCGGAGGTTTCGCGCAAGAGCGCGAGCACCGCTTCCAGTGACTGCGCGAAGAGGGGTTGCGGCGCTGCGCCGTCCTGCGGCGGGGCGCAGCGCACTCGGCCAAACGGTGTGTGTGCATGGGAGGCGAGCCGCTCCACGAGTTCCGGCCATTCAAGACGCGCAAGGATCTTGTCTGACACACGGAATGACATGTGTGGATTGTACCCGGCGTCCCCTCCATTCAGCTTCACCGCCGATCGGCCGAAATCCGGGAGGATGGCCGGAAAGAAGCGAGACGACGAGATTCTCACCGAATCTGTGCTCGAGTCGACGCGGAACCTCGACCGCTTCAGCGTGGATGAAATTCTGGTGGCGATCCACCGTGAGGATCGCCGCGCTCTCGACGCGGTAGGGGCGGTGCTGCCGGAGGTGGCTCGCGCGGTGGCCACCCTCGCGCTCGTCCTACAGGGCGGAGGTCGCTGGTTCAACGTGGGAGCGGGAACCAGTGGACGCATGGGTGCCATTGATGCGGCCGAGATCCCCCCGACCTTCGGTTACCCGCACGACCGCGTACAAGCGGTCGTCGCTGGCGGATCGCAGGCCCTGCTGCGGTCGATCGAAGGCGCCGAAGACGACGCCCTCGCCGCCCGACGCGCGTTGCGAGAGCGCGGGCTCTTGCCGGGCGATGCCGTGGTGGCGATCTCGGCGAGCGGCCGCACGCCCTTCGCGCTCGGCGCGCTCGATGAGGCGCGCGAAGAGGGTGCTCGGCGCATCGCGATCACTTGCGATCCGGATTCCCCCCTCGCCAAAGCCGCGGAAATTGCGATCGCTCCGCTCGTCGGGCCCGAAGTGATCGCTGGTTCCACCCGTATGAAGGGCGGCCTCGCCCAGAAGATGGTCCTCCATCTGCTCTCGACCGCAGTGATGGTGCGGCTTGGCCGGGTGGAGGGGAATCTCATGACGAACCTGCGTCCTGCTTCGAGCAAGCTTGCGCGCCGAGCGCTGCGTATCGTGATATCTCTCGCCGGCGTGAGCGAAGATGAAGCCGAGCGGCTGCTCGCTGCTTGCCGCGGCCGGGTGTACGAGGCGGTGGCGCTCGCACGGCGGCGCACAACCTAGCCGCCCTTCATGCAGCGAGTCGCGGCGGGCAGGCGCGCGATCCGAAGGGGCGTTAGATCGCTCGAATGCCCGTGATCTCCTCGCCTATGATCAGCGTATGGATATCGTGAGTACCTTCGTAGGTGCGCACAGTCTCGAGATTCACCATGTGTCGCATGGCTGAGTAGTCGTCCACAATTCCGTTCGCGCCCAGAAGGTCACGCGCTTCGCGCGCGATCCGCAGCGCCACGTCCACATTGTTCATCTTCGCCATCGAGACCATCGAGTGGTGGAGCTTCCCCTCGTCCTTGAGGCGTCCCACACGGAGGGCCAGGAGTTGCGCCTTCGTGATCTCGGTCAGCATGAACACTAGGCGCTGCTGGGCGATCTGCTTGCCGGCCAGCGGTCCCCCCTGGACTTTACGCTCCTTTGCGTAATGCAAAGCCTCGGTGTAGCAGGCCATGGCCGCGCCGATCGCACCCCAGGCAATTCCATAACGGGCCTGGGTGAGGCAGGAAAGCGGCGCCTTCAGTCCCTTTGCCAGCGGCAGCCGGCTGTCCTCCGAAATCTCCACGTCATGGAGGAAGAGCTCCGAGGTGATCGATGCCCGAAGCGAGAACTTTCCTTTGATGTCCCGGGCCTCGAATCCCTTGCTGCCACGCTCGACCAGGAACCCCTGGATGTCGTCATCGGCGGTGCGAGCCCATACCACGGCGACATCGGCGACAGAGCCGTTTGTGATCCAGCGCTTGGTTCCGTTGAGCAGCCAGCGGGAACCGCGACGCTCGGCGCGGGTGCGCATGCCGCCGGCATGACTCCCGAAGTCGGGCTCGGTCAACCCGAAGCAACCGATGGCCCGTCCCGCCGCGAGCGCCGGCAGCCAGCGTTCCTTCTGGGACTCCGAACCATAGGTATAGATCGGATACATGACGAGGCCGCCCTGGACCGAGGCGAAGGAGCGAAGGCCTGAATCTCCGCGCTCGAGCTCCTGCATGACGAGCCCGTAGGCGACGTTGTTCATCCCGGCGCAGCCGTAGCCGTGGAGGTTCGCTCCGAAAAGCCCGAGCTCGGCCATCCGCGGCACGAGGTGCATGGGAAATGAACCATCCTGGCGGATGTGCTGCTGCAGGAGGGGGAGGAAGTCCTTGGAGACGAACTCGCGCACGCTCTCGCGGGCGAGGCGCTCCTCCTCAGCCAAGAGCTCGTCGAGCCGCAGGAAGTCGACGCCCTGAAACTCGGCCATCTCGGCCCTCCTTAAGCGGGCCGAGCGTAGCGAAACGGGACCCGGCGGGTGTGGCCGCCGGGTCCGCTCTCACCCCGCTTGGTGCTTAGGCCGCCGCGCCGTTCTTCTCAATGTCCTTGAGCTTGCGCGTGAGCTGCGAGAGCTTGCGGTCGATCCGATTGAGGTCGCCCTTCGAGGCGATCTGGAGCACGCCAAGCAGGGCGCTGGCGCCCGTCTCGAGGCGTTGCGCTGCGTCCTCGCGCAAAGTCTCGGCGCGGTGCGCGAGCTTGCTCTCGCGCAGCCGTGCCAGCAGGCGCTCGAGTTCCCGCTGGGTGCGCCGTTCGATCGCCCTTCGCTGGGATTCGATGCGCTTCTCGAAGCTTTTGCGCTCCGCGTCGAGGCGCTTTTGCAGTCGGCGGAATCTGTGGTCGAGGCTCTCCGCAGCGGTGCGGACCCGCTGGAGCCCCTCCTGAACGAGGGTCGAACGCTGGGCCATGGGATCTCCTCCTCTCTCGGCACCTTACCCAGGTGCTGCCCCGCCAGGGAGGGGGCTGGATCGTCCTACCCCGGGGTTTTCCGAGTTCGAGTGGATCTATAACACAGCGCGTCATTTTGTCAAGCAGCCCCGGCGACATTTCCGTGCTGGGTTGTGCGGATCAGCTGGTTTTCGGGGAACGCAGCTTCTAGACGCGCCGCGGCAGCAGGCCCCTCGGTTGGGCTCAGAACCGGACGATCGCGCTGGCCCAGGTAAAGCCCGAGCCGAACGCAGTCATCGCGGTCACGGTGCCAGGCGTCAGCCGACCCGCGCGCTGGGCCTCTGCGAGCAGCATGGGGATCGACGCGGCCGAGCAGTTGCCGTAGCGATCGATGTTGTTGAGGCACTTCTCGGCGGGGATCCCGAGCTGCTGCGAGACGTACTCGTTGATGCGCAGGTTCGCCTGGTGGAAGAGGAACAAGTCCACGTCTTCGAGCTTGAGGCTCGCTCCGGAGAGCGCCTCCATCAACACCTCAGGCATCCGCGTCACCGCGTGCTTGAAGACGAAGCGGCCGTCCATCTTCGGGTAGATGCGGCCGTCGTCGATCATTTCGTGCGTCACGCGGCTTCTCGCGAGCGAGGCGCCGGGAGCCTCGATCCAGAGCTTTCGCGCATACCTACCCTCGGCGTGCAGCCGGACCTCGAGAATGCCTGCGGCGTCCGAGGGGTCGTCGTTCGCCTCCACGATGACCGCGCCCGCACCGTCGCCAAAGAGCACGGCGACGTCGCGGCCTCGCGTCGCGAGTTCGACACCCGTCGAATGGACCTCGCAGCCCACAACGAGCACGCGTTCGTAACGCGCCGTGCGGACCAGGCTATCGGCAAAGGAAAGCGCGTAGAGGAAGCCGCTGCACTGCGCGCGAAGGTCCACGCAGGGGATCTCTCCCACGCCGAGCTGCTCGTGCAAGAAGGCCGACGTCCCGGGGAACTCGTGCTGTGCGGAGAGCGTAGCGAGCAGGATGCAGTCCAGGTCTCCAGGCTCGAGACCAGCAGCGGCGAGCGCCTCGCGGCTCGCCTGGTTCGCGAGATCGGCAGGCGTCTGCTCCCCGGGAACGATGAAGCGGCGTTCGGCGATTCCGCTGCGCTGGCGGATCCAGGAGTCGCTCGTGTCCATGAGCTGCGCGAGGTCGTCGTTCGTAACAGCGCGCTCGGGGACATACATGCCGGTCCCCGCAATTCGTGCTCGGCGCATGGTCGTCATCTCCTCCCCCCTTCCGCCGCGAGTGCGAGGGAACCCCGCGGCGCCTCGGGAAGCTCGCTCTCCCAGAGGGTATCGGCAACCCGGTCGAGAAGGGCTTCGAGGCCGATGCTTTGGAGCGCCGAAACGGGGACCGCGCGATAGCGCCGTGCGAGCGCAGTGCCTTCTGCGGCCGGCAGCCGATCGACTTGGTTGAAAACGAGTAGCTCCGGGGTGTCTCCGAGACCGATCTCACCAAGTACGCGCCGCACCGCGGCGAGCCGCCGCTCGAGGTCGGGCGCCGCCGCGTCCACCACGTGGAGGAAGAGGTCTGCGCTCTCGAGCTCCTCGAGCGTCGCGCGGAAGGCGGCCACAAGCTCCCCGGGCAGGTCGCGGATGAAGCCCACCGTATCGGTCACCAATACCTCGCGTTCGCGGGGGAAGCGCAGGCGCCGAGAGGTTGGATCGAGCGTCGCGAACATCTTGTCCTCGACCAGAACCTCGGTGCGCGTCAGAGCGCGCAGTAGAGTGCTCTTACCCGCGTTTGTGTACCCGACGATCGACAAAACCGGTACGCCGCGCCGCTGGCGGCGGCGCCGGCGACCCTCACGCTCTCTGCGCAGGTTCCTGAGCTCACGTTCAAGGCGCGAGATCCGGTCGCGCACTCGCCGGCGATCGAGCTCAAGCTTGGTCTCGCCAGGTCCACGCCCTCCGATTCCGGCGCCGAGGCGTGACAGGGACGCATCCTGCTGGGCGAGCCGGGGAAGCCGATACTTGAGCTGGGCCAACTCCACCTGGAGCTTTCCGTCGCGGCTCGTCGCTCGCTGCGCGAAGATGTCGAGGATGAGCTGCGTGCGGTCGATCACCCGCAGCTCCATGCGTTCGCCAAGGTTGCGGGCTTGGGTCGGGGTCAAGTTCTGATCGAAGATCACGAGATCGACGTCCTGCTGGAATGCCCGAACGACAAGATCCTGCAGCTTGCCTTCACCGATCAGCGTCTTCGGGTCGACGTTCGGCCGGTGCTGGGTGACGACGTCCGTCACCAGCACGCCGGCCGAGCGCGCTAGCTCTTTCAGTTCCTCCACCGATGAGTCAGCTTCGGTGGGCCGCCGGCCGGTCGTTACCGACACGAGGACGGCTCGCTCCCCTTCCCCCACCGCCCGGGTGCGGGCGGAGCGGGCGAGCTCCTCTTCCCGATCGCGGATCCAGGCCTGGAAATCGAAATCGAGCTGCGAGGGGGGAACCGGCGGCAGGTGCTGGACGGTCGCGCCCTCTTGGTTCGCCGCACGCAGCGCGGCCACGTGGGCGCGGCCGGGCAAGCCCTCCGCATCGGTCGTGACGACCACCATGGCGTCCAAATGGAGCACAGCGAGGTCCGTGAGGTCGTCACGCGTCAGTGCTTCGTCACCGAGATGGGCGTGGATGCAGCGGAATCCGCGCAGCCGTCCCGGGCCGGCCCGGATCCGCCCCCAGTCCGGGAGTTCGATGGAGCGGGAATCACCCACCATCACGTGGGTCACCGCGCCGCGACGATCCACCAAGACGCCCACTTGGCGGCCGGTCTCGTGGGTGATCTCCGTAAGGGCTCGGGCGAACTCTTGGGTGAGGAGACGCTCGGGAGGGAGCCTGCGCCGAAATAGGCGCTCTAGCTGGCGAACCTGGCTTGCCTTCAGTCCCTGGGTATTCCCGAAAACTCGGATCTCGTGCCTCCCGTCGGCAGCCGCCGACCCTTTCTAGCACCATACGGGCACCAAAGGGGAGTGGCAAGGTCACGACGTGCGAGAGATCGTTTCGGCTCCGGGCCAGCCGGGGTACTCTGCCCGGCTCGGCGGCTGCGGGGCGCCTCGAGGTCTGGGCCCTCGCGGTCGGCGCCCCACGGTCCGCAGTTCAAAGATCCCCCGCGGCGCACCGAAAAGGAGGCCAGGCATGGGTGCCGCTTCCCGCGAACTCGCCGTTCTGATTCTCGCCGCCGGCAAAGGCACGCGGATGAAGTCGGGGCGGGCCAAGGTACTCCATGAGATCGCCGGTCGGCCGATGCTCGGCTACCCGCTTGCGCTCGCCGAATCGCTGGCGCCTCGGCACCTCGTGATCGTTGTAGGGCGCGACGCGGACCGGGTGAGAGAGGCGTACGCAGGACGAGCCACGTTCGTGGTGCAATCCGAACTGCGCGGAACAGGCCACGCTGTGCTCCAGACCCGGGAGGCGCTGGAGGGGTTCCGCGGTGACGTCCTTGTGCTCTATGGCGACACACCGCTCCTGCGCGCTTCGACCATCGAACGCATGAAGGCGCTGCGGGCCGAAACCTCCGCTGACCTCGTCATCCTCTCGGCCCGCCTTCCCCTCCCCGGGCGCGTCGTGCGTGACCGCAGCGGTCGGGTGCGCCGAATCGTCGAGATGACCGACGCCTCCCCGGAGGAGCTCGCGATCGAGGAGGGCAATACCGGCGTCTACCTCGTCGACAGCGAGCTCTTGTGGAAGGGGCTCTCTCAGGTGGGCAATCGCAACCAGCAGGGCGAGATCTACCTGACCGACATCGTCGAGCGCGCCGTGGCCGATGGCCGACGGATCGAGGCGCTGGCCCTCGACGACCCGGACGAATCTCTCGGCGTGAACACCCGCGCGGAGCTCGCGCTCGCCAGCGCCGTCGTGCGATGTCGCAAGAACGAGCAGCTGATGGCTGAAGGCGTAACCCTGGTCGATCCGGCGACGACCTACATCGACATCGATGTGCGGATTGGCGCGGACACCGTGGTGGAACCGGGATGCGTGATCACGGGTTCCGTCGAAATTGGCGAGCGCGTGATCGTGAAGGCGCACTCGGTGATCGAATCGAGCCGTCTCGAGGACGACGTCGTGGTTGGGCCCATGGCGCACCTGCGGCCCGGCACGCGCCTCGGCCGTCGCACCCGGATTGGGAATTTTGTCGAAGTCAAGAACAGCGTGCTGGGCGCAAATGTGAAGGCGGACCACCTCTCGTACATCGGTGACGCGGACGTGGGTTCAGACGCGGCCTTCGGCTGCGGCGCGATCACGGTGAACTACGACTGGGACGCGAAGCATCGCACGAGCGTCGGCGAGGGAGCGAACATCGGGTGCAACGTGAATCTCATCGCGCCAGTCCGCGTGGAACGCGACGCAGCCGTCGCGGCGGGCTCGACGGTGACGCAGGACGTCCCTGCTGAAGCACTCGGCGTGGCGCGCGCACGACAGCGCAACGTCGAAGGCTGGCGCAAGCGTCGGCCCAAGAAATCGCGCTCCTAGCCTCCGGAGGATCGAGACCATGTGTGGAATCGTCGGCTACATCGGCAGTCAGCACCGCGCCATGGATGTCATCCTCGACGGTCTGCGCCGTCTCGAGTACCGGGGCTACGACTCCGCCGGCATCGCAGTCTTCGAGCGAGGCTCGATCTGCGTACGCCGCGCCCTGGGCAAACTGTCGAACCTGGAAATGCTCCTGCGCGACAAACCCCTGACCGGGCGGGTCGGGGTGGGCCACACACGCTGGGCGACCCATGGGAAGCCTTCCGAGCGCAATGCGCATCCCCACCGCGCCGGCAAGGTGGTGGTCGTGCACAACGGAATCATGGAGAACTACCGCGAGTTGCGTACGGAGCTCGAGGCGCGAGGTCGGACCATCAGTTCGGATACCGACACCGAGCTCATCGCGCATCTGATCGACGAGCGGCTCGAAGCGGGCAGCGATCTCGTGACCGCGGTGCGCGAATCGACCGCGCGCGTCGTGGGTTCCTACGCATTCGGCGTGCTCTCGGAGAGCGATCCGGAACACATCGTCGCGGCGAAGAACGGCGGAAGCCCGATCGTTGTCGGGATCGGTGAGAAGCAGTCGTTCTTGGCCAGCGATATCCCGGCCATCCTGCCTTACACGCGCCAGATGGTCTTCCTCAATGACGGTGAGTTCGCCGTGCTCTCGGAAGATGGCATCCAGGTGCTCGACAGTGCGGGCCGTCCGATCGACCGCGAGCCTCGCGCCATCCAGTGGGACCCCGTGGCCGCGGAGAAGGGTGGCTATGACCGCTTCATGCAGAAGGAGATCTTCGAGCAGCCGCGCGCCATCACCGACACCATCGGCACCCGCGTGATCGAGGGTCAGGGTGAGATCGATCTGAACGGGATCGATCTCTCCAAGGAGAGGGTGGAGAAGATCGAGCGGATCTCACTCGTCGCCTGCGGTACCGCCTGGCACGCCTGCCTCACGGGCAAGTATCTGATCGAGCAGCTCGCGGGGATCCCCTGCGAGGTCGACCTCGCGAGCGAGTTCCGCTACCGGGGCCCGATCCTCGATGCGAACTGCATGGTGATCCCGGTATCGCAGTCGGGTGAGACGGCGGACACCCTGGCCGCCCTGCGCGAGGCCAAGCATCACGGTGCGCGCGTGCTTTCGATCTGCAACGTGCGAGACGCAACGATTGCGCGGGAGAGCCACGACGTGCTGTATACGCACGCCGGTCCGGAGATTGGCGTGGCCAGCACCAAGGCCTTCACCACGCAGGTCGTCGCGCTCTATCTGCTCGCCACGAAGCTCGGCATCGTTCGCGGCCGCCTCGGTCGCGACGAGGTACAGCGCCGCCTTGCCGACTTGCTGCGGCTTCCGCGTCTGGTGGAACGAGTGCTCCAGCTCGACGGCCAGATTCGGGAGATCGCCCACCGCTACGTGCATGCCCGCGACTTCCTCTATCTGGGTCGCGGCATCATGGTGCCGATCGCGTTCGAAGGAGCGCTCAAGCTGAAGGAAATCTCGTACATCCATGCCGAGGGGTACGCGGCGGGCGAGATGAAGCACGGTCCGATTGCGCTGATCGACGAGCACATGCCCGTGGTGATCATCGCGACGAAGAGCCCGGTCTACGACAAGGTCATCTCGAATCTCGAACAGGTGCGGGCGCGCGACGGCATGGTGATCGCTGTCGCGACCGAGGGGGACACGTCCATCGCGGCCAAAGCGAATGACGTGGTGTACGTGCCCGATCTAGGGGAGTACCTGACCGCCGTTCTCGCAACCGTCCCGCTCCAGCTCCTTGCCTATCACGTGGCGATGCTGAAGGGGACGGATGTGGACCAGCCGCGGAACCTCGCGAAAAGCGTCACCGTCGAATAGGAAAGGCCCGCCCGAAGAGCCCGTGCGAGATCGTCGCGCGGCCGACTCGCGTCTACGCCTTTCCCTGGTACGGTTGCCACACCAGCGCCGCTCACGGAGGGGCACGTGACTGGGGCGAAGCCCGCACCCGCACAGTTCCTTGCGCGCGCCGACCTCCAGCGTCTGCTGGACGCCCTGCGGGCGCGGGGCTACCGGGTGATAGGCCCCGTGCCGCGGGACGGGGCGGTGGTGTTCGACGAGATCCGCGCCGTGGAAGAACTCCCGCGCGGGCTGCGCGAGGCTCAAGAGCCCGGGCGCTACCGGATCGAGGCCAACGGGCGCGACACGTTTTTCGACGTGGTGAACGGCCCCGGATCGCTCAAGCCCTATGTGTTCGCCCCCCGGGAAGAGCTTCTCCAGATCGAGCCTGACGGCCGTTCCTTTCGCGCGCAGGAGACGCTCCCCGACGCCCCGAAGCTCGCCGTGATCGGCGTGCGCGCTTGTGATCTCGCGGCCCTGGCCGTGCAGGACCGCGTCTTTCTCGAGGGTCGCTATCCCGACTCTCACTACGCTGCGCGCCGGCCACGGCTGTTCCTCGTTGCGGTGAACTGCACCCGCTCCGCTTCTACTTGCTTCTGCGTTTCCATGGCGACGGGCCCCGAGGCAACGCAGGGCTTCGACCTTGCCCTGACCGAGCAAGAGCCGGGCTTTCTCGTACGTGCGGGGAGCCCGGCGGGAGAGGAGGTGCGGGAGGCACTGCCCCTCGCCCCTGCGCCAGCGGAGGCGCTGACCCGCGAGCGGTCCAGTCTCGAGAGATGCGCCGCGACCATGCAGCGACGTCTCGACACCGCGGACCTGCCCGGGATGCTCTATCGCAACCTTGAGCACCCGCGCTGGATGGACGTCGGTGCTCGCTGCCTGTCCTGCGGAAACTGCACCATGGTGTGTCCCACATGCTTCTGTCACGACGAGCGCGACGAACCTCTCCTCGGAGAGCCGGATGAAGCCGGTGTGCGTTCCGTGCGCGTTCGGGAGTGGGATTCCTGCTTCAACCGAGACCACGCGCAGGTCTTTGGCCTCAACTTTCGACCCAAGATACAAGACCGCTATCGCCAGTGGCTCGTGCACAAGCTCGGCAGCTGGATCGACCAGTTCGGAACATCGGGTTGCGTGGGATGCGGGCGCTGCATCACTTGGTGCCCCGTCGGGATCGATCTCACGGAGGAAGTGCCCGCGCTTCGGGAACCCGGTGGATGAGCCTTGGAAATCCGCTCCTGCCCGAGCCGGCAGAGATCGTGGAGAAGCGCTCCTACGGCCCGAGCATTCACGCTTATCGCCTGAGGCTGCTCGCACCCGACGCTCGCCCGCGCTTCGATTTTGTGCCGGGCCAGTTCAACATGGTCTACGTCCCCGGTGTTGGAGAAGTCGCGATTTCCATTTCGTCAGATCCCGACGACGAGACGCTCGAACATACGATCCGCATCGTCGGGCGGACGACGAGAGTGATCGACGGGCTTGGTCCCGGGGATGTGCTCGGGCTGCGCGGGCCCTACGGGTCGGGTTGGCCGCTGCAGGAGGCACGCTGGAAGGACGTGGTAGTTGTGACGGGCGGGGTTGGCTGCGCTCCTGTCACGGGGGCCATCGATTACATGTTTCGCCGCCGTGCAAACTACGGGCAGCTCACAATCGTGCACGGCGTGAAAAAGCCGTCTGATCTGATCCATCGCGAACGCTTCGAGTCCTGGCGCCGACAAGCGGATGCGCGCGTGCTGCTCACGACCGATCAGCCGGACCGTGCATGGCGCGACCGCAGCGGTGTCGTGACCGAACTGTTCGAGGAGATCGAGTTCGACCCGAGTCGTACTGTACTTCTCATGTGCGGTCCGGAGATTATGATGCAGTATGCCATCCAGAACCTGCGCCGCCGTGGCCTGTCCAGCGACCGGATCTTTCTCTCGCTCGAGCGAAATATGAAATGCGCCGTCGGACTGTGCGGACACTGTCAGTTGGGTCCGGAGTTCGTCTGCAAGGACGGACCGATCTTTCGTTTGACGCGTATCGAGCGCCTGTTGTTCACGAGGGGCCTATGAGCGACTCTGCGACCCGCGCGCCCCGCCGACTGCGCCTTGCCGTTCACAAATTCGCGTCTTGCGATGGCTGTCAACTCCAGATCCTGAATCTTGAGGATGACCTGTTGTGGCTCTCGCAGCGCATCGAGATCGCGCACTTCCCGGAGGCGTCGAGTCGCTCACTCGAGGGGCCCTACGATCTCGCCCTGGTGGAGGGGAGCATCACCACGGCCCGCGACGCCGAACGCATCCGCCGCGTGCGCGAGCAAACGCGCACGCTCATTACGATCGGCGCGTGCGCCACAACGGGAGGAATCCAGGCGCTGCGCAACTGGGCCGACGTGGAGGAGTGGAAGCAGCACGTCTACCCCGAGCCGGGCTGGCTCGAGGTACTGCCCACGTCGACGCCGATCTCCGCGCATGTACGGGTCGACGATGAGATCCACGGCTGTCCGGTGAGCAAGGAGCAAGTACTCCGGGTGCTTGCCCGGGCCCTCCTTGGCACGACTCCGGACCTTCCCGGCCATAGCGTATGCCTCGAGTGCAAGCGGCAGGGCAACGTGTGCGTCGTCGTCGCACGGGGTCTGCCCTGCATGGGGCCGGTCACCAAGGCGGGCTGCGGCGCCCTGTGCCCGAGCTTGGGACGGGACTGCTACGGCTGCTTTGGACCTTGTGACGACCCCAACGCTGAGGCCCTCGCGGGTCAATTCCAGGAGCTCGGGATCGGACCGACGGATCTTGTCCGCCGGTTTCGAAGTATCACGGGTAATCATCCCGCGTTTCGACGCATCGGGGACCACACGGGGGAGGACAGTTGAGCGAGCGGCGCACGATCGAGATCGCGACCCTCGCTCGTGTGGAGGGAGAGGGTGCCCTGCATCTCACGGTCGAGGGCGATCAGGTCGTCGATCTCCGTCTCGAGATCTACGAACCGCCGCGCTTCTTCGAAGCTTTTCTGCGCGGCCGGGCCGCGCGTGAACTCGCCGACCTGGTGGCTCGGATCTGCGGAATCTGCCCGGTCGCCTATCAGATGAGTACGCTCCACGCGGTGGAGTCGATCTTCGAGGTCACGCTTCATCCCTCCGTGCGAGCACTGCGCCGTCTCTACTACTGTGGCGAGTGGATCGAGAGCCACCTTCTCCACATGTACTTTCTCGCGGCACCTGACTACCTCGGCCTCGAAGACGGGATCGCCGTGGCGCGCTCCCACCCTGGGGAGGTCGAACGAGGCCTGCGCCTGCGCAAACTCGGCAACCGCATCCTCTCTCTGCTCGGTGGACGACCGGTGAACCCCGTGGGTGCCTGCATCGGAGGATTTTCGCGCACACCCACCCGCTCCGAGCTCAAGGAACTCGCGGAGGAGATCGTTCGCGCCCGTGGCGAGGCGGAAGCGGCGCTGCGCTTCTTCGCGTCGCTGCCGGTGCCAAGCCGTCCCCAGGCGATCGAGCTTGTCTCGCTGCGCCATCCTTCGGAGTACCCGATGAACGAGGGTCGTATCGTCTCGTCCACGGGTCTCAACATCGAAGCCGCGGAGTTCGCTACGGCGTTTCGTGAGCACCAGGTTCCGCATTCGACCGCGCTTCACTGCCGTCGGACGGACGGTGGCCGCTACCTCGTGGGGCCCCTTGCGCGGGTCTTGCAGAACAGCGATCGGCTTTCCCCGTCGGCGCTGGCAGCCCGCGAGAGCGTGGCGGAAAGGCTCTCCTCCCCGGATCCCTATGCCAGCGTCTTTGCCCGCGCCATCGAGGTGATCTATGCGTTCGATGAGGCGCTTCGCGTGATCCGCGAGTTCGAACCTCCGCCAAAGCCCGCGGCGGAGTTCACACCCTGCGCCGGGTTGGGCCATGGTGCCACGGAGGCGCCGCGGGGCCTGCTCTACGTGCGGGTCGAGACGGACGATCGGGGCGATGTCTTGGCGATCCAGATTGTGCCGCCCACCGCGCAGAACCAAGGTTGCATCGAGGCGGACCTCCGGGAACTCGCGCCACGCATTCTCGCGCTTTCGCACGAGGAGGCGCGTCGTGCCTGCGAGATGGCGATTCGCAACTACGACCCCTGCATCTCATGCTCCACACACTTTCTCACGCTTGAGATCGAACGCCGCAGCAAAGCGTGAGGATCAAGGTCATCGGACTGGGCTCGCCGAACGGCGACGATGCGATCGGACTCGAGGTGGTGCGTGAGCTCAGCCACGAGGCGCTGCCGGGCGGAGCCGCTGCGGTGGCATGCGATCGACCCGGGGTGGATCTGCTCGACGAGCTCGAAGGGATCGACGCCGCGGTGCTCGTCGACGCTCTGCGCTCGGGTGCGTCACCTGGAAGCGTACGTGTCCTGTCTCCCGCGCAGCTTGCGCGCGGCCCTGCCCTTTCAAGCCACGCGTTCGGCGTCGTGGACGCTCTGGCCCTCGCCGCCGCGCTCGGGCGGCCGCGGCCCGCGCTTCGGATCGTGGCCGTGGAACTCGAGGCCGAACGAGGCGAGGGCCTATCGGTCGCAGGCCGCGCCGGGGTCGGGGAGGCTTGTCGATGCGTGCGCACGCTCCTGGCTGAGCTCGCGGCGCAAGCAGCTGTCGAGACCGATTGAGGGGCGAGCCCATCTCGATTACGCTGCGTTGACCCCCTTCGAAAGAACCGGTCCTGGAGGAGAGCCAGAGCGTGCTCGGCGAGTCCATTCTTGAAGGCATGAATCCAGAGCAACGCCGGGCCGTCGAGACGACGGAGGGCCCGCTGCTTGTTCTGGCGGGCGCCGGGAGCGGGAAGACCCGCGTCCTTGTACACCGCATCGCGTATCTGATTGGAGCCTGCGGGATCCCGGCGGACGCGATTCTCGCCGTGACCTTCACGAACAAGGCCGCAGGCGAGATGCGAGATCGGGTGACGAAACTGCTCGGGCCTGCTGCCGATGGCCTTTGGGTCACGACCTTCCACGCTGCGTGTGTCCGGATCCTGCGCAGGGAGATCGGGCACCTGGGTCTCTCGCGTGGCTTTGCGATCTACGATGAAGACGACTCGCTTGGTCAGGTGAAGGAGGCGCTGCGGCGCCACGGTCTCGATCCCAAGCTGAACGAGCCGCGGCGGCTGCGCTGGCGGATCGATCAATGGAAGAACGCAGGCGTCCTTCCCGCCGAAGCCGCACGCCTGGCACGGGACCTCGACGATGAACTCGCGAGCGAAGTGTACGCCACCTACCAACGGCTCTTGGCCGAGGCCAACGCGCTCGACTTCGGTGACCTCATTCTCCAGACCACGCAGCTCTTCGAGCGCTTTCCAGAGGTAGCCGCTCACTACCGGCGGCGCTGGCAGTACGTCATGGTCGACGAGTACCAAGACACGAATCGCGTTCAGTACAAGCTCGTGAACCAGCTGGCCGGCGAGCATCGCAATCTGTGCGTCGTGGGCGACCCGGACCAATCAGTCTATGGGTGGAGAGGCGCCGATCTGCGCAACATCCTCGACTTCGAACGGGACTATTCCGACACGGCGGTGGTCAAGCTCGAGCGCAACTACCGCTCGACGCGTGCGATCTTGGAGGGCGCCACCGCGCTCGTCGCGAACAACCGAGCCCGCAAGGAAAAACGCATGTTTACCGAACGGCCCGGCGGCGAGAAAATCTGGCTGTATGAAGCGAGCGACGAGCGCGACGAGGCCCAGTTCGTGATACGGCGGATTCTGACCGCGGCGCGGGACGAGGGTCGCGCTTACGGAGAATGCGCCGTCTTCTACCGAACCAATGCGCAGTCGCGTCCCTTCGAGGAGGAGCTGCTGAAATACAATGTTCCCTACGTGGTGGTGGGGGGCGTCCGCTTCTACGAGCGCGCTGAGGTGAAGGACGCGCTCGCCTACCTGCGCGCGATCGTAAACCCCACGGACCCGATGGCGCTCCGCCGCATCGTGAACTCTCCTCCGCGGGGGATCGGGAAGGCCACGCTCGAACGGGCAGAGACGCTCGCCGCTGAGCGCGGCCTCACGCTGCGCGAAGCGCTCGCAAGCATCGCAGAGGGCGGGGAGTCGGGCCGTTCGGGCGCGAAAGTGAGCGCCTTCCTTGAGTTGCTCGCGCTCCTCGCACGCGAGGTCTCGTCGCTCGGGCCGGCGGAAGCTCTGGCTCGAATCCTCGATCGCACCGGATACCTGGCGCACCTCGAGCGCGAGGGGACGCCCGAAGCGGAGGGACGCCTCGAGAACCTGCGGGAGCTCCTGGCCGGAGCCGAGGACTTCGGGGCTGCGAACGCCAGCACCCCCGGCGACGAGCGCTCGCCGGTGGAACTGTTCTTGGATCAAGTCACCCTGGTCTCCGACCTCGACTCTTATGAGGGCGCGGCCGACCGCGTCTCGCTCATGACCGCCCATACGGCCAAAGGCCTCGAGTTTCCCGTCGTATTCTTAGTCGGAATGGAGGAGGGGATCTTTCCCCATTCCGCCTCGACCCGTGACCCGGCGGGTCTCGAGGAGGAGCGCCGGCTTTGCTACGTCGGAATGACCCGAGCGCGCGAGCGCCTCATCCTGAGCTGTGCGCGCGAGCGGCGGCGCTACGGGTCGCACAGCTTCGCCACACCCTCGCGCTTTCTCTCCGAGATCCCGCCCGGCCTGACGATGGGCGCTGACTTTGACCCCGCGCCTGCCCGTGGGGAGCGAGGTCGGGCCCTCGATTACTCCGTAGGGCAGTCGGAGGACGAGGATGCGATCCGCAGCGAGCGGGGTGCGCGCGTGCGTCACCCCATCTTTGGCGAGGGCACCGTGCTTGAGGCCACGGGCACCGGCGCCGGCCGCAAGCTCCGCGTGCGATTCGACCGCGTCGGCGTCAAGACTGTGGTCGTCCGCTTCGCCCAGCTCGAGCCGGCGGACGCGTGAGCCCGGGACTTCAGGACCTTTTCCACTTCCGTCAGTTCAGCGCCACCCTCGGTGCGTTCGCGCGCGTCCACCTTTTGCGAACCGGCGTCCGTCTCGGGCTTTTCGAAACGCTGCGTCGCCCCCACACCTCGACCGAACTCGCGGGCCGTCTCGGACTTGCGCAGGATCTCGTGGCCGCCTGGCTACGCGCCGCCGAAGCCCAGGGTCTAGTGGATCCACAGGGCGAGGCCTACACGGTCGGCGCCTCCGTGCGCTGGCTCCTCGACTCTCCGGACGCAGCAGCCCTGCATGCGATGCTCGATCAGGCTGTCCTGAGCTGGCATCCCCGCTTCGAGTCGCTCCCGGCGCTCATGAAAGGCGCAGAGCGGCCGCTCCACGGCGCTGCCGGGGAAGCCGCGCGGGCTGCAGCGGTGTCCCGACTGATCGAGGGCCGCGCGTTCGAAGCGCTGACCCGAGTGCCGCAGGCCAGAATCGCGCGACGCGTGCTCGATGTCGGGTGCGGCTACGGCACCTACCTGGCTGGTTTTCTGACGCGCTATCGCGACGCCCACGGTCTCGGTGTCGAACTCGATGCGGAGGTGGCTGAGGAAGCCCGCCGGCTCCTGCGCGAGGCGGACGTTTCGAGGCGCGGCGAGGTGCGCGCCGGTGACTTCATGACGATGGAGCTTCCCCAGGGCAGCTTCGAGCTCGCGATGCTGAATAACAACATCTACTACTTCCCGCCGACCCAACGGCCGACGCTGTTTCGGCGGGTGCTGGCAAAGCTTGCGCCCGGCGGCGTGCTCGCGATTCAAACGGCTGTTCCGTCGACCACCCTCGCGTCGCGCCTGCTCGGGACCGCCTCAGGAGGAGCCGTCTTCGACCTCTTCTTGCGCGCGCACCGAAACCTCCACGGTCTTCCTGAGGCCTCGACGCTACATGAGACACTGCGGGAGGCGGGCTTTGTTGAGACCGGCGAGGTCTCGATCGTACCCGGTGGCGCGGCACGGTATTTCTGGGCTCGCGCCCAGAGCTAGGCGGTTGGCGGTCCCTTCAGCTCGATGATGTTTCCGTCGGGATCTTGGATGTACATGGAGGGACCGTTGCCCTCCGCGCCATAGCGCATGGCGACATCCCCGGGTGCCACGCCGTGCGCCTCGAGGTGAGCCCGGATTTTCACTTCGTCGAAGGACGCGATGCGCAGCGCCACGTGATCGACATTCCGCCCGGATTGTCCGGGAGGGGATCCCCCAAGCTTGCCGAGCGGTCCTGCGGCGTCGATCAGATCGATCAAGTGGTTGCCGGCCCGCAGCTGCACAAGACCGAGCGGTCCGAGGCGGCGCTCCTCCCGACAGCCGAGGACTTCGCAGTAGAAGCGCAGCGCCTGATCGAGCTTCGCCACGCGCAGGACGACGTGATCGATGCCGACGACGTCGACTGCACTCACGTCCAGGATGGTACCCCTCGGGCCGAGGCCCGCGAGAGCAGTCCAGGCGCTTCGGACTTGACCGGCGCCAAGCGACCCCGCACGATGCGCGATCCTTCGAGGAGCCGATGACGAAGGCTTACTACGAACGCGCTGTACGCCGGGCGGACGATTGGGGCCGGCGCATAGTCGCCCACGAGCCGTGTCCAGTGTGTGATGCGCGTGAGGCGCGCGTTACCTACGACGTCGAGGGCTTGGCCTCGCAGCTCGTGACCTGTGAGAACTGCGGCACGGGCCGGCTGTTTCCGCTTCCGAGCGAGGCCGAGATCGAGGCCTTCTACCCCGAGGCGTACTACGGAGATCCCTCGGCTGCGAAATTTCTTCTCCCCGTCGAATGGCTGGTCCGACTGATCGGGGGTCGGCACGTACGCTTCTTTCTGCGAGAGCTTGCCCCCGCCGCTCGCGTGCTCGACGTGGGCTGTGGTCGCGGCGTCCTGTTGCGCGAAATCGCGGAGCGCGGGTTCGAGGCCCATGGTGTCGAGGCGAATGCCCCGGCAGCGCGCGGCGCCGACCCGCGGGCGGAGGTTCGTATCGCCCCACGCCTGGCGGATGCCGGCTACCCGGCGGCGTTCTTCGACGAGGTCGTGATCTGGCACGTGCTCGAGCATCTGCGCGACCCGGGTGGCACGCTCGAGGAGGTCCGCCGCATCCTCCGCCCAGGCGGGCGCCTCGTCGTCGCCGTGCCAAACTTCTCCAGTGCGCAGGCACGCTGGGCGGGCCCTGCCTGGTTCCACCTCGACTTGCCCCGGCATCTGTTTCATTTCCCCCTTCCGGCGCTCGTGCAGCTCTTGGAACGCTGCGGCTTCGTCATCGAATCCGAGCACCACTTCTCGCTGCGCCAGAACCCGTTCGGCTGGGTCCAGAGTGCGCTCAACATGCGCTCACTTCCACGCAACGGTCTTTACACGCTGCTCCACGATCGCGCGGCCCACACAGGGAGTGGCGCGGCGTTCGACTCGATGACGCAGCTCAAGCTCTTCACGGGCGGGGCGCTGGCGCTGCCGCCCGCGCTCGTGCTCACGCTGTTCGAGTCCTGGTTTCGCACCGGCGCGACAGTGCATGTCGTGGCGCGCGTGGCCCCCGCACCGCAGACCGGCGCTTGACCGCCTCAAGGCCCGTTCGTACCCTCGTTCAATGACTTTGGTCCCCCCGGTTCCCGAGGCGAGTGCACGAGGCGACGGTGATCTCGAGAGCCCTGCGGCAAGCAAGCAAGAGGAGCTTTTCCATCACCTGCGCGACCTAGGAAGCGTGATCGTCGCGCTCTCCGGCGGGGTCGACTCAAGCTATCTGGCTTGGGCCGCGCATCGCGTCCTTGGTCCAGGCGCGCTCGCCGTGACTGCGGTGTCCCCCTCCTATCCGCAGAGTCATCGCGTGATGGCCGAACGCGTCGTGGCCGAGGTGGGCATCGCGCATCGCTTCATCGAGACCCGGGAGATGGAGAGTGCGGAGTATCGCGCCAACCGGCCGGACCGATGCTACCACTGCAAGTCCGAGCTCTTCGATGTGCTCGGCCGCGTGCGCGACGAACTGGGCTTTGCTTCCGTGGCGTACGGTGTGAACACCGACGACACTAGTGACTTTCGCCCCGGCCATCGAGCCGCGGCAGAGCACGGTGTGGTCTCACCCTTTCTTGATGTTGCACTCTCGAAGCAGGAGATTCGCGCCCTCTCCCGCGCGGCCGCTCTGCCGACGGCCGATCTCCCCGCTTCGGCGTGCCTGTCGTCGCGGCTTCCCTATGGCACTGAGGTCACGCCCGAACGGCTGCGCCAGGTCGAGCAGGGCGAAGAGCTCTTGCGCGGTCTCGGCTTCCGCCAGGTGCGCTTGCGCCACCATGGAGCACTTGCGCGCGTCGAGGTCGATCCGGCCGAGCTCCCCTATGCCCTCGACCCTGCAATGGCACGGGCGATCGCCGCCGCGCTGAAACCCCTCGGATTCCGCTTCGTCACCCTCGACCTCGAGGGCTACCGCACGGGCTCTCTCAACGAAGTGCTCCCGCGAGCCGAGAAAACCGCGGGGTGACGCCGGCGGCGGAGGGTTTCCCGAGCGTCGTTCCCTGTGAGGGTGCACCGCGCGATCTCGGCCTCGACCAGGGCGAGGCCTGTGCGGCGGCCCTTGGCACCTTGCGCGACGCCTTCCAAGGCCCGGCCGCTCCGCGTCCACTCGAGCGCGATTTGCGGCGCCACTTCCCTCAGCTCGCCGAGCGGCTCGAGGGTGTGGCCCGTGGCGCGCGCATTCCCGCTCGTGTCCTCCTGAGCGCGCTGGCGCGCGAGCTTGGCTCCCCGCCGCAGCGCGAGCGCCCGGCGACACGGGCGGCCGCGCTCTGGGGCTTCGCCGAGACGGTGACAGGAGGTGGTGCGACACTCGCGTGGGCGGCCCGGGGCGTGGATTTGCCGTGGCGGGTGCGGCAGAGCCGACCCGAAAATGGCCTCGCGTCCCTCGAGATTGTGCTGCCTTGGCTCCCGGGTGGTGTCGCGGGTCTCAACGCGGCCGGTCTCGCCGTCGCCTGCAGCACCCTCGATTCCCCCCTCTCCCCTCAACCCTACGCTGCTCCGGCGTTCCTGCTGGTTCAGGAGTGTCTCCAGCGCTTCGATAGCCTCGAGGGGGCCGAAGAATGGTGCCTGCACCGCCCAGCCGGGGGGCGGGCGACGATTCTCATCGCCGATGCCGCGGGTGGGCTCGCGGGTGTTGAACTCGCCGGCGCCGAGCGCGAGCGCCTGGTTCCACAGAACGGAATCTTGGCCTCGCCCGATGGGCCCGTCCATCGGCCACAGATCGCCGCCAAGGCGATGGCGACGCCCGGCTTAGACCGGACCGCCGGCCTCGCTCTGCTCCTTCAGCACGCGCGTGCGGAGGCGTTCGTTTCCTTCTCAGGTTTGGCGGAACCAAGCGCCGAGGCGGTCGCGCTCGATGCCGGGGAGCGTCGCTTTTGGGTTGCGTGTGGGCAGGAGCCGCTACGCCCGCTCGATCTGGTCCCGCGCCCGGGCTAAAGGCGCTCACCGCGGGGCTCGGGCCAAGAGAGCCCCGCCCGAGAGTTGACGAGGGCTGTCCAAAGGTCCCTCCTGGGCGCGCGTCGAAAGCGCTAGGAGCGCCTCCTTCGGCGCCCGCGGCCGGGGCGGCTTCCACCCCCCGACGAACTACCCCCCCCCGACCTTCCTGCGTCGCGTGGTCTTGAGGCTTGAGCGGCGAGCTCGGGCTCGGCCACCGTTGTCTCGGGCCGGTGCTCGCGTAGGTAGGAAGCGCAGATCGCTGCGAGGTCGCGCCTTCCTTCGTCCGACGAAGCCATGGCTTCCACGATGGGAATCAGGCGATCGACCTTCCACAACCGATCGCGTTCGGGGATTGCACGCATCTCGTGCTCCACTTTCACCTCGACCCGTTCACGAATGCGCGCGAGGATGTCGGATTCGGTCGGCAGCTTGCGCTCCATAATCTCGATCTTGTTGACGTGTTGAAGGTGGCGGAAGTTTCCGATGTCTAGACCTGAGATGAGCGAGATCGCCACGCCCGCCTTACCGGCGCGTCCTGTTCGTCCGGTGCGGTGCACATAGACTTCAGGCGAATCGGGCGTGCTGTAGCCGATCACATGGGAGAGCCCGCTGATATCGATTCCCCGCG
>DAIOWK010000001.1:0-37080 GCA_036758525.1 Myxococcota bacterium | reverse complement strand
GACCGAGCCCTCTCCGTGGCGGAAACGGTCGAGGCGCTCCGTCGGCTCGTGGGCTACGTGCGGCGCCGCGCGCTCCCGACGACCTGCGATCTCGAGCTTGATACCAAAGAGGGGGTGCAGCGAGCACTCGATGCACTGGTGAACAGCGGCGTCGTCGCCTGTTTTGCTGAGGGACCTGAAGCGGTTTACGCGATCGGGCCCGACCAACACCTGACCGCGGCGTACTACCGCAACACCGTGATCCACTTTTTTGTGAATGGCGCGATCGCGGAGCTCGCCCTGCTCCGCGCGGCGGAAATTGACGTGATCGACGGGACGACAGAGTTCTGGGAAGAAGCCATGCGCCTACGGGATCTTCTTAAGTTCGAGTTCTTCTTTGCGGAAAAGGAAAAATTTCGGGGCGAGCTGCGCCAGGAGCTCGCGCTCCACGACGGTGAGTGGGAGAGCAGGCTCTCGCGCGGATCAGCAGAGATCCTGGCGCTGGTGGAGCGGATCCGTCCATTCAGCGCTCATCGCGTGCTCCGGCCCTTCCTCGAGGCATATCGCGTGGTGAGTGACGCGTTGGAGCGCCAAGATCCCGGAACTCCCTGTGACGTGAATGCTCTGCTCGGTCAATGCCTCGCACTGGGCAAGCAGTATCGGCTTCAGCGCCGGATTCAAAGCGCGGAGTCGGTCTCTCGCGTTCTGTTCGAAACAGCGCTTCGGCTCGCGCGCAACCGTGGCCTGCTCGAATCGGGAATTCCTGACCTTGGGCTGCGTCGGGCCGCGTTTGCACACGAGATCCGTGAGGCAATCCGCCGCGTAGACGGGATCGCGGCCCTGGCTGCCTCGCGGCGCGCAGGCGTGATCGACTGACCGCGCCCGAGCGCCACAGCCTCCGCCTCCACCCGTTGGACCACATTCGTAGAGGCTCTGGAGTCGCCACATTGGGGCGTGCAAAGACGGGGGGCCCCCTGGGCAGCGGCGGCGCTAGATGTGGTTTCGGAGCATCAGCTCTTTGGGATGGGGGTCGAGGTAGATCTGCCCCTCCAAGTAGGACATGCTGTGGACCCGCACGTGGTGGCGAATCAGCGTGATCGGGACAATCAGGGGGACGAGTCCACGACGATACTCCCCGATCAGGGCAACGAGTTCAGCCCGCGAAGAAGCATCCAGCCGCTTCTTGAAATGGCCGACGATATGCTCCAGAACGTTCGTATGTCGGCGTATTGTCGCGAGCTTCGAGAGTGCGCCCATGAACTCCATCTCGTACCGGGCTCGCAGCTCCACGCGGGGTATCCCTTTCGCGCTGGCGATGAGGCGACCCAATCGCTGATAGGCCTCGGGAGAATGCGCGAGCAGCGTGAGTTTGTGGGAGGCGTGAAAGGCCACGATCCCGGCCAGAGTCCAGCGACCGCCGAAGAAGGCACGAAGCCGGCGATAGGCGAAGACCCTTGCGACGAAGTTCTCACGCAGACGGGGGTCCCAAAGGCGCCCCTCCTCTTCGACTGGCAGAATCGGGTTTGCTGCGATCAGGGCATGAGCGAAGAAGCCGCGGCCCTCGCGTCGCGGCGTGACGCTGCGCTCCTGATGAGCGTACACACGCACACGCTCCATCCCACAGCTCGGGGAGTCCTTCTTGAGCACATAACCGGAAAGATCGAGCGCCGAAAGGGCCCGAACCCGCCGCGCAGCGAAGCTGCGCATGGGGAGCGTCCAGTCGCGTCCACTCTTGGGTGCCACGAGGTGCAAACCCTTGACGTCTTGCTCGAGGCGGACCGACTCACGGGGGATGCCCATGCCGATTTCGACTTCCGGGCACACAGGTACCCATTCCACAAAACGAGCAAAAATGTCCGTCAGGAAGGCGTCGTGTTTGTGACTACCGTCGAAACGCACTTCGTGGCCGAGGAGGCATGCCGAAACGCCGATCCGAATCCGATCGTCGCTCACGGCGTGCGGTGTCTTCGAAGCCATGTCTGCAACCTACCACGCCGTCCGGACAAGATCGGCGCAAGCGCGAACCGGAACGCCATTGGAGCGCCCGAAGCCGCAGACCCGCTCGCGTCGAGCGCACGAAAGACGCGACCCTCGCCCCTCCCCGTCACCCTGAGGGTGAACTCCTGAGGGTGCCCGTCCATCCCGGGCACGGCGGCCATCGCAGGTACGGGTTCAAACCCGCCGTCGAGGCCGCAGGCGGCGGAATTGTGCCTTCCTCTCCGGCGATCGAGGTCGGTGTGCTCCATCGACTGCGAGCCCTCGCTACCCTACACCCTCGCCCATGCCCTGGTTCTCGGCAGCGCGCCCGTCCTCGAAGTGTAGGCCTCCGTTGTCCGCGGCACCGAGACCGCGGGGGCGCAACCCATGCCGGCGGCGCCGCATCTGCTCGCCGGGGTTGGTTCGCGATCGCGCGCTCGCTCGAGTCTTCGAATCAGGTCGGCGCGGTGTGTAGGTTGGCGAATCGCACCCAGAATCCGGGGACCGTGCGGTGAACCAGACTCGCATCCACGTCTTCCCCGATAGCGCGGCCTTCGGGCACCGGCTCGGGCGAGCGGCCCGGCTGCCCACCACGCGGGTCGCGCTCCACCGCTTCCCCGACGGCGAGAGCCTGGTGCGGATACGGCAGCCGGCGGGCCAACACGCTGTGGTGGTGAGATCCCTTTTCAACCCGAATGCCAAGCTGATTGAGACGATTCTCGCCGCGGATGCCCTCCGCCGGGCGGGGGCGCAGCGCGTCACGCTCGTTGCGCCTTATCTCCCGTACATGCGACAGGACGCCGTATTCGCGGCTGGCGAACCAATCTCCCAGCGTGCGGTGGGGGCGCTCCTCGGTCGCGACTTCGATGCCGTCCTCACGGTGGAAGCCCACCTGCATCGGGTGTTTGAGCTCTCGGAAGTCATCCCGGGGCGGGCGCGCTCCCTTTCCGCTGCTCCCGCCATCGGCGCTTTTCTCGCGCGTCGCCGCCGCGGGCTGCTCCTCGTCGGGCCGGACGAGGAGTCGCGCCCCTGGGTTCAGGCAGTGGCCGCCACCGCCCGGGTCGCGTGGATCGTGGGCGAGAAAACACGCCTCGGTGATCGCAGTGTGCGCATCCGATTCCCCACGGTTCCGCCTGCACGCCGCGCGGTCTTGCTGGACGACATCGCCAGCAGTGGAACCACCCTCGCGGCCGGGGCTCGTGCGCTCCGGCGCGCTGGCGTAGACGCGGTCGAGGCGGTCGTCGTTCACGCGATCTTTGCGCCCGGCGCCCTTGGCCGCGTGCGCGCCGCCGGTGTGACGCGCATCGCGTCCTGCGACACCATCCCTCATCCGACGAACGCGATCCGCACAGCGGCCCTGGTCGCCCAAGCGCTCGCATGGAAGTAGTCCGGCCAGCCTTTCCCTGCGTGCAATTCCTCGGAGCGACGGGAACGGTCACTGGAAGCCGCTTTCTCCTGGATACGCCGCACGCCCGTGTCCTCGTGGACTGCGGACTCTTTCAAGGCCTGAAATCCCTGCGCTTGCGCAACTGGGCCGCGTTCCCCGTCGCTCCCTCCACGATCGATGCCGTCGTGCTGACGCACGCACACGTCGACCACTCCGGATATCTCCCGCGCCTTCTACGCGACGGCTTCCGCGGCCCGATTTACGCAACTCCGGGGACTCACGCCCTTTGCCGGATCGTCCTCCCGGACAGCGGACACCTTCAGGAAGAGGACGCGAGCTATGCGAACCGCAAGGGCTTCTCGAAGCATACGCCGGCCTTGCCTCTCTACACTGAAGAAGATGCATCCCGTGTACTCGAGGATTTCAGTGAGGTACCCTTTCATACGAGCGTCGAAGTCGCCCGCCGCGTTCAGGCAATTTTCCGTCCTGCCGGACACATCCTTGGCTCCGCGACAGTCCACCTTACTCTCGCCGGCTCACCTAGCGGTGATCTTGGGCGCCCGAGTCACCCGATTTTGCGTCCACCGGAGCCCCCCGGCGACGCTGACGCCGTGCTGATTGAGTCGACCTATGGCGATCGCCGCCATCCATCCGACCATGGCGACTCCGCGTTCGAGACCGCCATCGCGCGCACGGCGGACCGGGGCGGCACGGTCATCATCCCCGCCTTCGCAGTGGACCGCACCGAGGTCCTGTTGCTCGCACTCCGCGGGCTAATGCGCGAAGGTCGCGTGCCCGACTTGCCGGTCTACGTCGACAGCCCCAACATCTCGGCCTCCGGGATGGCGACCGGCGGACGTGTGTTGCATCACCTCGCCCATTTCCTTCCCGACCCTCGCAACACGATCATGTTACCTGGCTTCCAAGCCGAAGGAACACGGGGGCGATCTCTGCTTGAAGGCGCAAGCGCGTTGAAGATACACGGATGCTACGTGCCGGTCCGCGCAGAGGTGCTCGGGCTCTCCCTGTTCTCCGTGCACGCGGATCAGGAGGAGCTCATCGCCTGGCTGCGTGGTATGCCACGCGCACCTGATACGGCTTTCGTCGTACACGGAGAGGCCTCCGCCTCGGCGGCATTGCGCAAACGCATCCATGCCGATCTCGGCTGGACCGCAGTGGTCCCGGCGGATCTGGAGCGCGTGCAACTCAGCGAGGCAGCTCTCACGCTGTAACCCAACGGAGGTTCCGCATGTTCCGGATTAAGCGCGTGTGCATCGACACGCTGTCTGAGCATGTGCTTTTCATCCACGAAACCTCCGCGAAGACCGGCGGCCTCGGATTCCATCCACTCGATAGGGTGCGCGTCGTTGAGGCGGTGCCTCCCGGCGGAGTGACACGCGAGGTGATTGGCGTTCTCAATTTTTGCCGCGATTCGCTCGTGACACCCCAGGAGATTGGCCTTTCCGAGGATGCCTTCCGTGACCTCGGCTTGCCCGAGGGGGCGCCTGTTCACGCGACGATCGCTCCCGCTCCGCACAGCGTCGACCTGGTCCGTAAGAAGCTCTCCGGCGAAAAACTCAACGCAGCGGATTTCACGGCGATCTTGAACGACGTGGTTCGGCATCGTTACTCGAAGATTGAGCTATCGATGTTCGTACTCGCATGTGCCCTTCGAAGACTGGATCTCCCGGAACTTGTCGCGCTCACCCGTGCCATGATCGACAGCGGCGCTCGGCTTGATTTCGGTTCTGGACCCATCGCGGATAAGCACTGCGTGGGTGGGGTCCCTGGCAATCGAACGACGATGGTCATCGTGCCGATCCTTGCGGCGCTTGGTGTGCGCGTGCCCAAGACGTCCTCGCGGGCGATCACGAGCCCTGCCGGCACCGCAGACACGATGGCGATGGTCGCCGAGGTAGCGCTCTCGCCGCAGCGCTTGCGTGAAGTGGTGGAGAAGGTGGGAGCATGTATCGCATGGGGCGGCGCCCTCGGTCTCGCTCCTGCCGATGACATCTTGATCACGGTCGAGCGACCCATGGAACTCGACACGGAGGCGCAAATGGTGGCCTCGATTCTCTCAAAGAAGAAGACTGCGGGCGCCACCCACGCGCTCATCGACATACCGGTCGGCCCGAGGGCGAAGCTGCGGACCGCAGCGAGCGCCGAGCGACTCGCAAGCCTGTTCCGCGCGGTGGCTGAGCAGATCGAGATCGCAATCGAAGTGGTCGTGACCGATGCACCCGGCCCGGTGGGCTTCGGTATCGGCCCCCGCCTCGAAGCGCTGGACGTGCTCGCGGTCCTGAAGCGGGACCCGGGTGCACCCGTAGACCTGCGCGAGAAGTCGCTGTTTCTCGCGTCGCGGGTGATCGAGCTCGTGGGGGCCGCGCCGCCCGCGACCGGATACCGCTTGGCGCAGCACACGTTGGACTCCGGCGCCGCCGAGGCGGCCTTCCGGCGCATCGTCGAGGCGCAGGGAGCGCGCGAGCTTCCCCCTGTTGCAACCCATCGAGTGCCGGTGGAGTCCTCGGCCGACGGCCGCATCCGCGGAATCGATTGTCTGGAGATCGCACGCGTGGCGAAGCGCGCCGGAGCACCCGCCAATGCAGCGGCGGGCGTGCGACTCCTGCGTACGGTGGGCGACGTGGTCTCGCGGGGGGAGTCGCTGTTCGAGATCCATGCGCAGAGCGCCGCCCAACTCGAGTTCGCTTACGCCTACGCCCGCGAGCGCGCCGACCTGATCCGTTTCGGGTACTAGGCCGTCACCGCTCCCCCACTCGCAACGCTGCGTGTTAGGGTGAACCAGGGCTTCGCAGGGGGTCGTCATGCCGTACTACGAGCGCCTGACCGCACAAGACGCGTCTTTTCTCGGCCTTGAGGATGCGAATCACCACATGCACGTCGGTGGCGTCCTCATCTATGAGCTCGGCCCTCTTCGCACCGCGGAGGGGGGCCTCGACGTTGATCGAGTACGGGCGGCGATTGACGCGCGCCTGGACCGGGTACCGCGCTTCCGCCAGAGGATCTCTTGGGTGCCGGGCGAAGGACATCCGATCTGGATTGACGACGATCACTTCAATATCGCCTACCACGTGCGTCACTCTGCGCTGCCGAGGCCTGGTAACGACGACGCACTCAAGCGTCTGATCGGCAGAATCATGTCGCAACAGCTCGACCGTGGGAAGCCGCTGTGGGAAATGTGGTTCGTCGAAGGGCTGGAAGGGGATCGCTTCGCACTGATCTCAAAGACGCACCACTGCATGATTGACGGCATTGCGGGCGCGGAGTTGATCTCGGTCTTGATGGACCTTGCGCCGGACACACCGATTTCCGCGCCAAAGCCCTGGACGCCGATGCCCGCACCGAGCCGCGGGCGGCTCTCGATGGATGCCCTTTGGCACCGTGTGACTCAACCCTTTGACGCGCTCTCCGCTGTGAGGAAAGCGCTCAACACGCCTGATGAAACGGTGGTCGCGCTCCGCGCCGCCGCCGAAGGGGTGGTCGAGGCCTTCGCCCCCGCATTTCGTTCCGCCTCGGAGACCCCTTTCAACGTGCCCATCGGCCCGCACCGACGGTTCGAGTTCACCGAACATCGCGTATCGGACTTCAAACGCGTGAAGGACGCGCTCGGGGGCACGCTAAACGACGTGGTGCTGGCGACGGTCGCCGGCGCGCTCCGTACCTTCTTCTTCCACCGCGGGCTCAAGGTGCAGGATCTCGAAATTCGGGCGGTGGTGCCGGTGAGCGTCCGTGCGAAGGGCAAGGCCGGCATCCTCGGAAACCAAATCACTCAGATGGTGGCCGACCTCCCCGTCGCCCTGTCGGATCCCATCGAGCGCCTGAAGGCGGTGCGCGAGGTGATGAGCGGCCTGAAAGAATCAAAACAAGCGCTCGGGGGACGCGTGCTGACAGCCGTGAGCGAGTGGACGGTGCCCAACGTTCTCGTGCAATCGATCCGGCTCGCCTCGAACTCACGGCCGTACAACCTGATCGTGACGAACGTGCCGGGGCCTCAGATTCCTCTCTACCTGCTCGGTTGCCGCATGCGAGCCTCTTATCCCGTGGCGCCCCTCATGCCGGGTCAGGCACTTAACATCGCCCTGTTCAGCTACGACGGCGGCCTGTTCTGGGGTCTGAACGGCGACTGGGATGCCCTGCCGGATTTGGCTGAGCTTGTGGACGGGATCCGCGAAGCCTTCGCAGAATTGCTCGCAGCGGCGGGCGCAGCGTAACGAAAATTGCGGCCTCGCTCAGGGTCTCGAGGCGCGCTCACCGCCGCGCCCGCGTCGAGCATCGCCGGGGTTCACTCGAACGCGCCGTGGCGGCCCGCCCCCCGCGCGAAGCGTGTTGCTCCCTCGAGCGTCTCACCCGAGCGGATCACCTCAAGTCCAATCTGCGTCTCGTGACGCAGGGCCGCCGAGAGATCGAGGTCCCACTGTTCGACCGTCGAGCGCCGATCCCCCCGCAAGCAACGCTGGGGAAACCTTGCGAGATCCTTGGCCAGCGCGAGTGCGACCTCGAGCGCCCTTCCCTTTTCGACGAGTCGGTTCGCAAGCCCCATCCGTAGCGCCTCGTCGCCCGACACGCCGCGGCCCGTCAGGATGAGGTCGAGGGCGTGGCTCTGGCCGATGAGCCGCGGGAGGCGGATCGTGCCGCCGTCGACCAGGGGTACGCCCCAGCGTCGACAATACACACCGAAAACGGCGTCCTTCGCCGCGACGCGCAGATCGCACCAGAGCGCAAGTTCAAGCCCACCTGCCACCGCGTACCCTTCCACCGCCGCGATCACCGGCTTCATCAACTGCATCCGCGTCGGCCCCATCGGACCATCGCCGTCGTCGTTGACGCGGTTGCCGCGGCCTTCGGAGGAGGCCTTCAGGTCGGCACCCGCGCAAAAGGTACCGCCGGCGCCGGTCAATATCGCCGCAGAGAGTTCCCCGTCCGCATCAAAGCGGCGGAAGGCTTCTGCGAGATCGGTCGCGGTAGGGAAGTCGACCGCGTTGCGGACCTGCGGACGATCGATGGTCACGACAGCGACCGCACCTTCTTTTTCAAAACGGACGTTCGACATCACGGCTCCCCTCCGCTCTCGCGGGTCTCCACTCGCGGCGTCCGGCCGCCCTCGAGCCTACGGACTCCCGCTCCGGAACTTCATCGAACCACTCCTCGACCGGCGCTTCTCCCTCAGATCTTCTCGATGCGGTGAATGCTCCGCCAGAGGAGGCCGGGAAGGAAGCGCCGCGTGGCAACGGAGAGCCACGCGTTTCGGTCGGGAAAGACCATGAGCTTCCCCTTCTCCAGTTCGCGTTCGATGGCGTCGAGCACCTTTGCGGGAGCGATCGGTGGCAGATTTTCCAGTACTTTGGGCTTCGACTTTGCCTGATCGAGGAGCGGCGTCGCTACCGGCGGCGGACACACGCACGCGAAGCGCACGCCCCGCTCACGATTCTCGTGATAGAGCACTTCGGTGTAAGCCACAACAGCGAACTTAGAGGCGTTGTAGGCACCAAAATGCAGCGTTGGCATCCAGCCCGCCACGGAGGCGAAGTTCACGAGATCACCCTGCCGACGCTGGAGCATCCGGGGAAGCACTGTCTGGCAGACGTTCACAGTGCCGCCGTAGTTGATATCCATCACCCGCTGGATGAGTTGAGGATCCTGTTCCAGCAAGAGACCCGTAGGCATGATCGCAGCCGCGTTGAATACGCGGTCGATGGGTCCGAGCTCGGACTCGACCCGAGCCACCGCCTCGGCGACCGCCTTGCTGTCCGTGACATCTAGGACAAAGCTGCGGATCCCCGCCTCGCCCTTCGCGGTTTCTGCGAGGCCGGCTTCATTGATGTCGACTGCCGCTACCGCCGCACCACCGCGGGCAAGCCGCTGGGCGGCGAGCCGCCCCATTCCGCTCCCGCCACCCGTGATGAACGCAACCTTCCCTCGGAATGCCACCACTTCCCTCCTGGGCCAGAGGACCCTCTCGCCAACCGATTCTAACGCCGGTTCACGCTTTGGACGCGAGGCGTCCAAAGGGGGACTCGCAACTCCTCTCGCTCCCGCAGTCCGTCCCGCCCCGCTCCGAGAACCGCTCTCTGCGTCTCCGGAGGCGCAAGAATCGCAATGAATGGATAAAGAAGAAGACGCTGAGCTAGCGCCAGTCGTCCATCACCAAGGCGTCGGGGCTGTGATACCCCGGTTCATTCGGGCGGTGCATCGCGACGCCTTGAAGGAAAGTCGTGAAGCCGCGGTTCAGCATGCGGCCATAGGCTTCAGCGCGCGCCGTGGAAACACCGGCGACCACACGATTTAGACCTTGCAAGGCCGCGAAGGCCTCGCAAGTGGCGAGGAGCCCCTCGAAACGTTGGCTCGCTCCTGCGCCCGGCAGGACGCACCCGAACTTGACGAAGCACGCGCCGCTCCCCGCCTCGGTGCCCGGCCCGCAATGACAGATCGCGAACCCGCCGAGCCCGCAGGCGTCGGGCAGGAACAGCGTATCCCCGAAGCCAAGCCTCGCGACAGCGGAGATTTCCGGCGTGAGGTCGAGCCCGGGATGGATTTGATCGGCGAGCTCCCGGCACTCGGCGAGCGCGGTCGCCTGTTCCGCCGGCTTGAGTTCGGAGTAGCGCTGCGGGGGCACGGGACGATCCTGCGGAGGAATCTGGTCTTTGCCGGGTAGTGCCGCCGACAGGATCGCGGTGAGGGAGCGGGGGTGAAAATCGAACCTGCGATAGAGCGCGAGGTGCTTCGCGCTATCCGCAAAAGTGAACAGACCCGCATGCCGCGTTCCCCACGCCTCGAAGCGCTCCAGAGCCTGCACCACGAGGCTTTGCCCAATGCCCTTGTTCCACAGGTCGGGTCGAACGGAGAGCGGCCCAAAGAAGCCGACACTGCCCCAGCCGGTCGCGAAGTTCGAACCCACGACCTCGCCGGCTCGCTCGGCCACGAAGGCTGCACTCGGGTCCGCTCGAAAACGCGGGCGATGAAATTCCAAGTCGCCGCCGAAGCGCTCGGGCTCGGGCATCCGCAGGAAGGTCCCGAAGGCCACACGGAAGACGTGATCTGCCGCAGCGAGGTCGCCTTCTTCCATGGCCCGCACGATGACCTTCATACCGGAGGATTCTAGCCGCCTACGCCCCACCCTATGGCACACTGAGCTCTTTGGAGGAAATCCAGATGAAGCTGGCCGGGAAGAAGGCGCTCGTCACGGGCGCCTCGCGTGGAATCGGCAGAGGCATCGCCCTCGCATTCGCAGGCGCGGGAGCCGACGTGGCCGTCGGATACCGCCGTGAAAAGGACGCTGCGGAGGCCACCGTGAGGGCGATTCAGGCCAAGGCCCGTCGCGGGTTCGCGTACGCCGCCGACGTGCGGGACGGCGATGCGGTGCGAGCCATGGTGCAGTCCGCGCACGCCGACTTGGGCGGGCTCGACATCGTGGTGGCCAACGCCGGCGTGCCGACGCGCTTTCAGCCCTTGCACGAGGTCGAGCCGTCTTACTGGCAGCGCGTGCTCGAGATCGACCTCAACGGTGTCTTCCACACCATGCACGCTGCGCTCCCGCTCCTGCGCGCCCAACAGAAGGGTGTGATCCTCACCGTATCCTCGGTGGCCGCGGACATCTGCGGAGCAAATGGCGGTCCTTACGTGGCCGCCAAGGCGGCCGTGAACGCGCTCACCAAGGTGATCGCTCACGAGAACGCTGCCGTGAACGTTCGCTGCAACGTGATCGCTCCCGGACTGATCAAGACCGACATCGCCGACGGGATGCTCGAGGTCCACGGCGAGGCCATCGTGAAATCCATTCCCCTTCAGCGTATGGGGACGCCGGAGGAGTGCGGGGAGCTTGCCGTATATCTTGCTTCCGACGATGCGTCGTGGATCACCGGCAAGGTCTTTCGCATCGACGGAGGGCAGTGGTGAAGACGATCCCCGAGATCGGACTGTCCCAAGAGGACCTGTTTGCGAGTCTCGAATCGTATCGTGCGAATGACGTACCGTGGCGCGAAGGACGCACTCTCGCGTATGTCTATGATCCTGGCAAGGCAGCCGAGGAGGTCATCAAACGCGCTTTCGCGCTCTATCTCACCGAGAACGCTCTCGACCCCACGGTGTTTCCGAGTACGCTACGGCTTGAGAACGAGCTCGTCGCCATGGCCGCAGCACACCTTGGCGGTGACTCGCAGGTGTGCGGAAACTTCACCAGCGGTGGTACCGAGAGCATTATCCTCGCGATCAAGAGTGCGAGAGATCGCGCTCGGGCGCTGCGGCCGCACGTACTTCGCCCGCAGATCGTCTTGCCGATCACCGCCCACGCTGCGTTCCAGAAGGCATGCCACTATCTGGACGTCGAGCCAGTGACTGTGCCGGTCGATCCCCAGAGCTACAAGGCTGACCCCGTCGCGATGCGCCGCGCCATCACGAAGGACACCATCCTCATGGTCGGTTCAGCCGTCTCCTATGCGCATGGCGTGGTGGATCCGATCCCTGAGCTTGCACGGATCGCGCAGGAGCACGAGCTCTTGCTTCACGTTGACGCGTGCATGGGCGGCTTCCTCTTGCCTTATTTTCGTCGGCTTGGCTGCGCCCTACCCGACTTTGACTTCCTGGTGCCTGGCGTGACTTCCATTTCGATGGATTTTCACAAGTATGCGTTTGCCGCAAAGGGAGCTTCGGTAATCCTGTACCGGAGCCCGGAGCTCCGGCGCTACCAGATCTATGCCTGCTCAAACTGGACCGGGTACACCGTGATCAATCCCACCGTGCAGAGCTCGAAGTCTGGCGGTCCGCTTGCCGCAGCGTGGGCTGCCCTTCATTTCATCGGTGACAACGGATATCTCGAGATTGCGCGCCAGGTGCTCGACGCGACCCAGCGCGTCGCCTCGGGCATCGAAGAAATCCCGGCGCTGCGCCTGCTCGGACGGCCGCAGATGAATCTCGTCGCATTTGCATCGGACAAGGTCAGTGTCTTCCATGTGATCGACGAAATGCGACAACGCGGTTGGTATGTTCAACCACAACTTCGCTTCGAGAGCTCACCCGAGAATATTCACCTCTCGATCAACCCCGCGAGCGTCCGCTGGGTCGACAGACTGCTGGTCGATCTGCGCGAATGCGTCGAAGAGGCGCGCTCGATGAAGCGCGGTGAGCTTGCGGCGAGGGTTCAGGAGTCTCTCTCGAGCCTCGCTCCCCAGCCGCTCGGCGCGGACTCATTGCAGGGCCTTCTGGCCATGGCCGGTGTCCGCGGCTCCTCGCTCCCGACACGCATGGCGGAAATCAACGAAGTCTTGAACGCCCTTCCCGTGAAGCTCCGCGAGCGGCTGCTGGTCGAGTACCTAAACGAGCTGTACCGCGATCCATCGGACAGCGGGGGATGAACCGACTGTGGCGCCCACACCGTTTCTCCACCCCTTTGCGCGGCCGGCACGATCTGATTTCCTGACGATTGTGCGCGGCGAAGGAGCGTTCGTGTTCGACGACAGCGGGAAGCGCTACGTCGATGCGATGGCGAGCCTCTGGTACATGAACGTCGGACACGGCCATGCCGAGATGATCGAGGCGATCGCTGCACAGCTGCGCAAGTTGGCCTCGTACCACACCTATGAGCCCTTCACCAATGAGCCGGCGGAGGAACTTGCGGCGCGCATCGCAGAGATCGCACCGATGGAGCGGCCACGCATCTTCTTCACGAGCTCTGGATCCGAGGCCGTCGATGCCGCGATCAAGATTGCCCGGAGCGCGCAGATTCGTGCGCGGCGACCCGAGCGCGTACTGGTCGTCGCGCGCGAGCACGCGTACCACGGAGCGACCTATGGCGGTACCTCCGCCCAGGGCCTCCCTGCCAATCAGCAGGGATTCGGCCCCCTCGTACCGGGCTTTGTGCACATCCCCAACAATGACCTCGCGGCCGCGCAGACGATCTTTGCCCGCCATCGCGGCGAGGTTGCTGCCGTCATCGCCGAACCCGTGCAGGGCGCAGGAGGAGTCCATCCGCCCGCTCCGGGCTTCTTGGAAGGTCTGCGCCGGCTCTGCGATGAACATGGGGCATATCTGATCCTAGACGAGGTGATCTGCGGATTCGGCCGTCTTGGTTCGTGGTTCGGAGCCGAGCGCTTCGGCATCCGGCCCGATCTTCTAACCTTCGCGAAGGGTGTTTCCTCGGGTTATTTCCCGCTCGGCGGAGTAATCATAAGCCGCGGCATTTGCGAAGTGCTCGAGGCTGACGAGAGCTTCGTGTTGCGCCACGGCCACACCTACTCCGGTCACCCGACGGCGTGCGCGGCAGGGCTCGCGGCGCTCGCTATCACGCGGCGCGAAGGGCTCCTGGAACGTGCCCTGTACGTGGGCAAGCGGCTCGAGGACGGCCTGCGAAGCCTCGTTCGTGAGGGGTTACTGGCTGAAGTGCGCGGCGACGGAGGACTCTGGGCGGCGGGCCTGCTGCCGGGGCGGGACTCGGTGGCCGTGCGAGATGCGATGCTTGCAGCGGGCGTGATCGTCCGCGCCGTGAACGCGACCACGGTCGCGTTCTGCCCACCGCTCGTGATCGGCGATGCAGAGATTGACCGCTGCGCGGAGACCCTACGCAACGTCCTCAAGTGAACCGTCCCGCTCAGCGCCCTCGGGTCGCACGCAGCATGGCGCGCAGGAAGTGGACGTGTTCGGCGGGCTCGACAGGCCCATGGCCGATGCGCGCACAAAGCACTTCGACGGCACGTGCCAATGCGGCCTGGGCGGTGTCCGGTGGTAGAGTCTCCATGCGACGCAGCGTCTGACGCAGGAGAGCGCGCTCGGCGCGTCCAAGAAGCGCAACTTGAGAGCGGTCGAACCGGAAGCCCGCCGCACCGGCATCCCCCTCGTCCAGCAGCGGCAAGGCGGCGGCCGGGCGATCCATTCGAACAACGACAGTACCCGCCGCAACGTCGCCGAGTCGTTTGCCCTCTGCTGAGACCACCATCGCGATCAAACCCACCAGGTAGTTGGCAGGCAAGAAGTCGACCACCCGCAAGAGGTTGCGGACGAGAGATTCGCGGAGTGTGATCGGAGTCCCGCCGTCGCAAACCACGCGGAGTTCGAGCGCCATTTTTCCGAGGGACCGGCCGCCGGACGAGAGCTCCCAGATCACAAAGTATCCCCACTCGATCACGATTTGGACGAGCAGGAAGACCGCAAAAAGATAGAGGAGCGCTGCACTCTCACTTGCGCTCTGTGGGATCTTCTTTGCCTCCACGGCAACGCTGTCGAACTGGTGGATCAGCCAGGCTGCAAGCGGGCTCGCAAGGAACAGGACAAGGAGGACGAACCCTTCAAGCAGATAGACTGCGATGAGGTCTATGCCATAGGCCAGCATCCGAGTCGTGGGCCCTGCCACCGGGAAGTGGAGAAGCACCTGCTCGGGTGATCGCACCACTTGACGCAGGCCATCGCCGATGCTCTCGTACTCCGGGTTCTCGTGAGCGTCCATCGGCGTTCATCCTGCTGGCAAAATGGAAAGGTACCATGGCAGCGAGCTCGCCGACGCCTGCTGACCGTAAGCTCCAAGATCCGATCCGTATCTCGAGCGCACGGCTCATGGAGCTCCTCGATCGAGCGGTGCTGATTCGGTCCCACAATCTCTCGTTCGACGAGTTGCGTGAGCTCGGGCACCTCTATCGCATCAACGCGGCGCAGCTTGCACGCCTCCGCGACCGGGACGAAGATCCAGAAGCAATCCGCCATCTCAACGCGGTGTGCGTCCGCGCCTTCGCGTTTCTGTACGCCTCCCGAGCCGCACCCCACGCCCGGAGCCCGTCGATCGCCACCCGGCTCCTCGACACCATCGCGCAGACGTGGCGAGCGCAGGCGGCTGCGTGGCTTCTGCTCGTGGCCGGGGGCCTCGTAGGCGGCGTACTCGGCTCTCGGGACCCCGAAGCGCTCTCCGCTCTCGTGCCAGCCGGACTCGGTTACTCACAAGCAGGACTCGAAACCCTTAGCCGATCTCACGAGGCTCGCGTGCAGTTCTTTGTCCGCGAGAAAACTCCTGCGGCCCACAATGCCCTGTTTGGCGCCGAGCTCTTCGTCCACAACACCAGGGTGGGACTGCTTGCCTTCGCGACGGGAATTCTAGCCGCGGTGCCCACCATTCTGCTTCAGCTCTACAACGGGATGACGCTCGGAGCGATCGCGTCCATCTTCCTGAGAGACCCCTGGCCCCTCGAGTTCCTTGCGTGGATTCTTCCACACGGGATCCCCGAGCTCACGGCCGTCACGCTCTGCGTGGCTGCTGGGCTAGTATTGGGAATGGCAGTCGCCGCGCCCGGCCGCTCAGGCCGCCGCGAGGCGCTGCGCACCGCGATCGATCCTGCCCTGCTGCTGTTCGGCGCCTCCGTCCCGCTCTTCTTTGTCGCCGGAGCAGTGGAGAGCTTCGTACGCGAGTCGAAGCTCGGCACGACGACCCGCCTTTCGATCGCCGGAGCCTTCGCCCTTCTCCTGGTCGCCGCGCTCACCTTCTCCAGGCACCTCGCCCGCCAGCGACGCGTCGACACCGCTTGGCTAGAGGAGCTCACGGGTCCGCTCCGTAGCGGATCGCCAAATAGTGATTTAGAACCGGGGTGACGAGTCTGCGGGGCGGTAGGTCGAGAGTGAGCACGCCCCGACGACGAAGCAGCGCAAGCGTCGTCTCGCGCTCGTGCAAGAGATCGTCCAGAACAAGACGCCGGTGCAACCCGAGAATCCCACGGGAATCGCTCACCCGATCCTCAGCGTCGAGCGTATCGAAGATTGGATCGCGGATGGCAACGACCAATACACGATGGCGCCGCGCGAGCACCGAAAGCGGCGCGGGGACCCCAGAGGATTCGGCCTCGACGAAATCCGTAAGCATCACGACGAACGCGCGCTGGCGCTGGCGAACCGCCAGATCCCGCACGAGCGCGGCATAGTCCGGTTCCACCATGCGCGGCTGAAGAGGACGCAGGACGTCGCTGAAGGCGCCGATCGCCTGGCGATGAGCGCGGGGGGCGAGGTGAGCCCGAATCTCGCGATCGAAGACCACAACGCCGATACGATCCCCCGACACAAGGCCCGCGAATGCGAGGCACAGCGTCGCGTCGATCGCGTGATCGAGTTTCGATCGACCCTCGGAGCGCGCCGCCATGAGCCGACTCGAATCGAGCGCGACAACGACGGTGTGATTGCGCTCGTGTTGGTGAAGTCGCACGATGGGCCGCCCTCGACGTGCGCTTGCCGCCCAATCGAGGCGCCGCGGATCGTCCCCGGGCACATAGTCGCGCAACGACTCGAAGTCCATCCCTTCCCCGCGTCGCCGCGACGGCTTCATGCCGAGAGCGACCCGCATGCGCTGAGGGTTCAACGCTACTTTCATAAGGAAGTGCGAAGTGTCGGGGTAAACCCGGAGCAGCTGTCCCGCACCCGCGAAGCGGCGGCGACGCAACAGTCCGAGCGGCGAACGCTCGAAAAGGACCGCTGCGCCGAGCGGCCGATCTCCGCGCGAGGCAGGCTGCAACGTGTAGTGAACGGTGGTCACCACGCCTGGGGCGGCGATGACGTCGCCGAATCTCGGCTCAACCTGTGAAACGTCGCGGGGTAGTTCCTCCTGCACATCAACCTTCACGGCAACCTTGGCGACGTTGCGTAAGCGAAGCTCGATTCGTGTCTCTTGTCCAACAAAAACTCGCGCCGGAAGGATGCGCTCGAGCTCCAGCGCGGGGCGGCGACCCAGAAGCCATAAGTCCCAGGTGCCAAGCGTGGCGAAGATGACAAGGCAGCCGAGGAGGACCGGCACCAGGAAGGGTGCCATCACCGCAAACGCCGCGGCTCCGGTCCAGACGGCCAGACCCAACACGAGCGACCGAGCGGGCCACACCGTCATCGCGGAACGGTCACACTCTCAAGCGTCTGTCGGAGCGCTTCGTCGGCTAGGAGACCCTCTACCTCGGCCGCGGGTTCGAGCTGAATCCGGTGGCGAAGCGCCGGTAGCCACATCTCCTGCACGTCCTCAGGCAACACATAGTCTCTGCCCTCGATTGCCGCGTTTGCCTTTGCGGCACGCAACAGCAGCACGCCTGCACGTGGCGAGCCACCAAGCACGAAGTGAAGATCGCCTCGCGTCGCGCGCACGAGGCTTGCCACGTACTCCGTGATCTCACGCCGCACACTCACAGCCCGCACGATGGCTCGCGCGCGGTCAATTCGCTCCGGCATCACCTTTTGGGGTGGCTCCGCCACCGGCACTTCATCGGTGTGATGGCGCTCTAACAGCGCGCGCTCGTCTTCCTCGCTTGGATAGTCGATCATGATCTTGAAGAGAAACCGGTCGAGCTGCGCCTCCGGTAGGGGATAGGTGCCTTCCTGCTCCACGGGATTCTGCGTCGCAAATACTGCGAAATGTGCGCCAAGTACGTGTTTTTGACCATCTACAGTTGCCGCACGCTCCTGCATGGCTTCCAGCAATGCCGCTTGTGTCTTTGCCGAGGCGCGATTGATCTCATCGGCCAGGAGAAGATCCGTGAAGAGTGGACCCGGACGGAAGCGCAGCTCGCCGGCACGCGGGTCGAGGATCGGGGTTCCGATGATATCGCTTGGCATAAGGTCGGGAGTGAACTGCACGCGGCCGAACCGGATGCCGAGGCATGACGCAACGCTCCGGACCAAGAGCGTCTTGGCAACGCCCGGAACACCTTCAATCAGACTGTGACTCCCGCAAAGCAGTGTCACGAAGACGAGACGCACCGCCGCGTCCTGACCGATCACGTTCAGTCCCACTCCCGCGAGGAGGTCCTGATACAGCCTCGTCACTGCTGAAACCGGGGCGGGGCTCGCGTCGGTCATCCGATGGCCTCCCGAACCACATGATCGATCTGCTGGACCGCGGTCTCGAGTTCGCTGGCACTCCGAAGCGGGGTTCCCTTTGCCAGCAGATCGAGCGCCTCGGGAGGCAATGCGCAGCGCCGCCGCAGGCGCTCGAGGAGTTGGGATTCGGGCGCGTCCGGAGGCAAACCGAAGTGCCTGCGGAGGCGACGCGAGGTGAGTTCGCGAAAGCGCTCAAAGACACGAGCATAGTCGCGAGTTGAGGCGTAACACGCGGCGAGCGAGTCCACGAAGGCGTCGAGACTGGGTGCGCTGGGATCGAGCTCAGGGACGCGCCTCGGAGGCGTCGCGGCGTGGAACCACACAAAGGCCAGCGCGAGAATCGCCGCGCCCGCGAGAAATGGAGCGGCCGGTGAGGCCACAAGATAGGCGAGGGCACTTCTCGAAACGACGAGGCCGTGAGCGCGCTCATCGATCCATGGCACTCCGTAGGCCCGGACCAGGTCCGCCACGAGCAGTGCGGCGTCGGCGCGATCAAGCCCCGAGTTCCGCACAAAGCGAGCGTCCGCTACTACGACGAGCTGCCCTTGACCGAGTCGCTGCCACAGCACGAACGGGCGCGCGCCGACCCGGGCGGCGGCTTCCCAGCGCGTCTCGGCACCGCTTCCGGCTACGTCCTGGAAGGCGTCTTGGAAGCTCCAAGGTGTGCGGAGATCGAGGATGCGGGGCTGGGAGACGAGCCTACCCTCTACGCTAACCTGCGCCGCACGCGCGATGCGTGTCGTGTCGACTTTCCCAGCGGAGATCGCTGCATCTACCGCGACCTCCTCGCGAGGCGGCAAGCTCACGCCCGCAAGCTTCGCGTCCCGGGAGCAGACATGCGAATCGGGCGGCAGAAAGACCACCGCCGTTCCTCCCTCAGCGATCCAGCGGTTGAGGCCTGGGCCATCGAGAACCGGCTCAGGCACACGTCGATCGCGCCCAGTCGATGGCTCGTCCTCCGCCTTGGGCTCCTCGCATGGGCGGTCGGGTTCGATCCACCACACGGTCGCGTGAGCGGGAAGCTGGGTAGGCGGTGCATAGCTGCGGGCAACGGCGAGCCCAAGCTCGGACAGGAAATCGTATAGGGCTCGATGTCCGCTAGGGATTCTGCCAAAGCTTGTGGCGCTGAGATCGCGGTAGTCGTCGCCTCGCCACAAACCAACGATCACAAGGCCAAAGAACACCACAAGCGAAAGGATTGCAGCGGGACGTCTCACTGAACAGGCCCCGCGGACTCAATACGCTCGTGTAGGTCTCGCCACTCGTCGTAAAGCTCGCGGTCAGACGGATCCTCGGTGTGGTCCCGGAACCACCTTCTCTCGAGGCGTTCGAGGAGTGAGATGAACGCTGTCTTTAGATCTTCACGCATCGAAGTTGCTTTGAGGCGTCTGCGGAGGGTCCGATTGGGATCGTGTCGATGGAGTTCGAAGACACCCTCGCGCAAGAGCCGGTCGATGCACGCGAGGTGCATTTGATGCGCAGCGTCGAGAAAGTACCCCTCCTCCGCAAGACGGCGCGCCTGCACATCGAGAGCGGTGGCGTGCGTATTGGCCGCTCGATGGGGCACGTTTGATGCGGCGCCGAGCGCCGCACGAAGAGACCACACGATGTGAAAGATGAGGAGCGCCAGCAGGAACACGAGCCCGCCGAGAATGGTTGCATACAGCCAGGGATCGAGATTCGCCACCCAGGATTGCAACCGCAAAACAGCGGACTTCAGATGGAGCCACCACACCTCGTCAAACGGTCGAAACTTCGCGTACTCCGGCCGAGCTAGGATCTGCGACGCCAAAGAGCGCAGGGCGTCGTCCGACGGCAAATCGATTGAACTCATCGCGTACGGACGTTCTCTCGAGTGCCCGCCTATGCGGTAGGAGCGGCAGCCAGATTGTCGCCTACCTCTACGAGGCGCGCGAGATGCTCGAGATCGAACGCCTCTTTGCGGCAGCGAATCTCGAAGTAGAGCACGACTAACGCCGCGGCACCGAAAGCCGAGGCGACAGACGCAGAAATCCCTGCGGCGAGCGCGTGAAGCCACGGCCACGGAACGAGCCTAAGAGCGAGACTGACTCCGAACGTCAGCGTCCAGCTCATGACTGCTTCTAGAAGCAGGATCCCAATTGCGCGAAGAAAATTTCCCTGCATCAGTTCCCGGCTTCTACCGAGCGCCTGCGCGCCGAACGTGCGCTCAAATACCATGACTTGATTGATCAAAACGAACGCCAGACCGAAATAGATCCCTGGTAGGACGAGCAATAGGGTCGCGCCCATGATCGCGAGGCTTGAGAGAAAAATTGTCCCCGTGAGCGGGAAGAAAATCCGCAGAATCTGTCCGTAAGCTTGTCCCAGCGATACGGACCGGCCGAGATAGAGCTCACCGATCACAAAGGCCTGCAGCGCTCGAACGAACGGAGAAATGATGAGGATAAGGAGAGCTACAACCACGATCCCTCCCGCCCCCCTGAGCGTTGCGCGCGGAAAAAGTAGGATCCCGAGCTGAACCGGGACCAGAGTAATTGCGGAGGTCCCCACAAGAAGAACGAAGTGGTCGCGCAGGAGCTGAAACGCGCTGTCCAGGACCTCAGCAAAGGCCATTTCCCGGATCTCGTAGGCCATCCCTCCCTCCCCTCACCCATGCGGTATCGCGTTCGGTTGCGGCACTCCTTGTGCATGAAGCGAGGTTCGCTTGTCAAGACGTGCGCCATGCGGGCTCCTCACCTCCATGCGGCCCGATGCGGCGTAAAGGCAGGCATGCCACGAGCCGGAGCTCGCCGGTCTGAGAAACAAATCCCACCTGCGCAGGAGGGACGCCAAGGCGATACTCTCGCCTGTATGACCGAGGAAAAGCGGAAGCGCTACGAACTCGGCGAAGCCGAGCTCGACCAGAGGATCGAGGCACTCATCGCAACCGCGGAGGCGCGCTATGGCGCCGCCAGCGACACGGAGTCGGTGCGACAGATTGTCGTCTCCGCACTCCGCTTGTTGCGCGATGGAACGCCGCGCGGTGACCTCAAGCTCTTGAACAGCGCACTCAAGGAGCTACGCCACGCGTTCCGGGTGTTCGCACCCTATCGCGCGGTCCGCAAAGTCGCGGTGTTTGGAAGCGCACGGACCACACCCGATCAACCCGATTGGAAGCAGGCCTTCGCGTTTGCCGAGCGCATCGCCGCGGAGGGCTGGATGATCATTACCGGCGCAGGAGAAGGGATCATGGGTGCGGCGCAAGGTGGTGCCGGCCGCGCGGCGTCGTTTGGCGTCAATATCCGGCTGCCTTTTGAGCAGAATGCGAATCCGACGATTGCCGGAGATTCGAAGCTCATCAACTTCCGCTACTTCTTCACGCGAAAAGTCGCGTTCGTGAAGGAGGCGCATGCGATCGCGCTCTTTCCCGGCGGCTTCGGCACCCACGACGAGGGGTTCGAGGCGCTCACCCTGATCCAAACTGGCAAGAGTGAGATGCTGCCGGTGGTATTCGTCGACGCGCGGGGGGGGAGCTACTGGGCCGAGTGGCGCGGCTACCTCGAGGAGCACCTGCGCGAACGCGGCCTCATCTCTCCAGAAGACTTCGCGCTCTTTCGGGTGACGGACGACGTCGACGATGCGGTGAACGAGATCCTCCACTTCTACGCCAACTACCAATCGAGCCGTTACGTCCGCGAACTGCTCGTGATTCGCCTGCGCGAGGCGCCGGACGAGGGTCAGCTCGAGATGCTCAATCACGAGTTTTCGTCGATCGTGAAGAGCGGCCGCATCGAAGTCGCAGCTCCGCTTCCCGAAGAAGGTCGCGAAATGGCGGGCCACCCCCGCCTCACCCTGCGCTTCAACCGACGCGACGTGGGTCGCCTGCGGCAACTGATCGACCGGCTGAACGATTTTGTGGATGCGCGCGCCGCGACGCCGCTCGAGGCGAGTCCTCACGAGATCGTGGCCGAGCCCTTCCCACCCTTCGCTGGAGAAACGGACGAGGACTGACCCGACGACTCAAGGGGCGACCCCGGCGGATGCCGCGCCTCGAGGAACTGAAGCAGGCTGTGGGTCCTCGGGACCGACACCACGCTCTCGCGCGACAGAGATCGGTCCGTCTTGCGCAAGGGAAAAGAGAGCGGGGAGCGCCCGGGTGTGCAAGGGTTGCCTCCCCGGGCGCTCCCCGCGTGACCTCAAAACGCGGGTTTCGAACCGTCGAGCAAAAGTGGAGCTGCCGCGGCGCTACAAAATGCTGAAGGCCAACACGGCGGTCAAACCAAACCACACGAATCCTGCCAGATACGCCCAGCGCAAGGCAGCTTCGTGACCCAGGCTCTTGCCACGCATGGCGGGGGGGCCCTCCTTCAATGTGAATGGAACCAGATCCTCTCGTCCGCGAATGTGACGCGGATCACTTTTGGGAGTGGACCCCTCGCAATCGGAAGGCGGGCTCAGGAGAACGTTGGCTGCGAGGGTGGATCCCCCACAGGATTCGGAAACTCCAGCAGATCACCCGCAGCGTGTATGAAGCGGGCGTAACCAGCTCTTTGGCCATATGTTTTCGGCTTGAAACCCGTTTCCCCTCCGGCGCCTACCGGAGCTTCCGAACCCGCTCTTGGCTTCGCCGCGTAGCCATTGCTCCACAAGCGATGGGGTCGGCCTTGAAGGGCGACCCTCCCCGGAGTCGCGGCGCAGGCTTGCCGGCATGATGTGGCCCAGGGCGGGGATTGGGCACAGCCTCGCCCTGCTCGAGCTCGCCGCGCCGGACGGTGAGGGCACCGCTCGCGGGGATCCCCTCAGCTGCGTCGATCCCGGTATCATGGCTGAAGGGAGCTCTTGACCCCTCAAGGATTTGCGATGCAGAGGGCGGCCTTCACGATCTTCGCTCCGCTGTTCCCCGAGGAAGAGGCCGAGGCCTTGGTGGGGCTTTGCGAGGCCTTTGGCTCTTACGGGATGTACGGCAGAGCGCCGGTCGAGGAAGAGCTCGGCCGCGGGCTCTTCCAGCGACACGATGCCGCGATGAACTACATCCAATCCGGCGGGCGCTTTGGGCGCAAGGAGTCTTTCAAGACCGCTGCGTTCAGGACCAACTACTTCCGCGAAACGTACGCCTATGCCGAGCCCCTCGTTCCGGGCATCGAGAAGTTCCTTCGTTACGATGGTTTCATCGATGCCGCCCGCTCGCTCTATGGCCGAGCCGTCATCGTGCCAGCCATCGTCTACGCGAACTTGCTGGTTCCCGGTCAAGAGCTGGCCGTGCACACGGACGTGCCGGAGTTCCGAGGCTGCAACCGCACCCAGGATCCGGAATGGCTGATGGTGGTGATGCACCTCTCAGGCCTCTTCGAACCCTGGCGGATGCCGATCGCCACCGCCGTATCGTGGTTTCGGGACTGCCGCGGCGGAGCCTTCGCGTTCTATCCCGAAGGACCCGACGCGCCGCCAAAGACGCTTCCGGCCGCGCACAACACCGCCATCCTCCTCGATACCGATAGCGTCTTTCACGGGGTCGACCGGGTGGCGGACACCGCCGTGACACTCCCCCCTCTCGATCTCAGCATGCGCCTGACCTATGAGGGGCACGGGAGCTGGCGCTTGGGCCGCGAGGCGGAGACCGTGGCTCGTTACTCGTGGGACGACATCCGCTTCTCGATTTCCTGGAAGGCGTACTGCTTCGCCGACGAGGCGGAACTGCGCGGGGTGCGCGAACACTCCGACGACCTGACGCGTGATCAGATCCTTGACATTCTCCTCAGCGATCTGCGCAAGCGCGGACGGCTTCAAGGCGACGTTCCGAATGGCCGCGCACTGGCGCTACTCTTGATCGACGAATACATCCGCTTCCCGAAGCCGGCACCGGAGGCATAGCCGTGGCACCCGACCCTCATGAGAAGATCGAGGAGCTGAAGAGCCCGCACGCGGCATGGCGTAGTCTCGTCTCACCCGAGGCGTATGGTGTGCTCTTCGAGGAAGCAACGGAGCATCCCTTTACAAGTGCGCTCAATCAGGAGAAGCGAACCGGTACCTTCGTGTGCGCGGCGTGCTTCCTTCCCTTGTTCCAATCCGCGTCGAAATTTGACAGTGGTACGGGTTGGCCAAGCTTCTTTCAGCCGATCGAGGGCCATATCGGATTCAAGCGCGACTTTAAGCTCCTTCTCCCGCGCACCGAATATCACTGCGCGCGCTGTGCGGGGCATCAAGGGCACGTCTTCAACGACGGCCCGCCACCGACGGGCAAACGCTACTGCAACAATGGCGCGGCGCTTCGCTTTGTAACCGACGGCGAGCAGCTCCCGGACTTGCGAACGCCAAGCTGACCCAAGGAGGCGGCGCCCCCACGATGGCCGACGAGAATACTAAGATCGCGACGTTTGCGGGAGGCTGCTTCTGGTGCATGGAGCCCCCCTTTGACAAGCTGCCTGGAGTGATTACGACGACGCCTGGATATACGGGAGGGCGTACGGAAAACCCGACCTACGAAGAGGTGTGCTCGGGCGGGACCGGCCACGCTGAGGCCGTACAGATCGCATTCGATCCGGGAAAGATCAGCTACCGCGAGCTGCTCGACGTCTTCTGGCGAAATATCGATCCGACCACACGAGATCGCCAATTCGCGGACGCGGGCTCCCAGTACCGCACGGCAATTTTCTACCACGACGAAGAGCAGCGGCGACTCGCCGAAGAGTCGAAGGCCGAGCTTCAAAAATCCGGCAAATATGCAGGACCGATCGTCACGGAGATCGTGCCCGCGCGGCCCTTCTATGCGGCAGAGGCCTATCACTGCCAGTACTACAAGAAGAACCCTGCACACTACAAAATGTATCGCAAAGGCTCTGGCCGGGAGTCCTATCTCGAGAAGATGTGGGGGACAGGAAAGGACTGAGCGGCTCCGCGAGTTCCCTAAGCGGGCTTTGCCGTCATCCGGTCCACGCGATCCATCCATTCTGTGACGGGGCGTGAGCTCCCGAGGATACGAGCTCCTTCCTCGGCACCGCGGATGCACGCGAGTTGCGCAAAGACGCTGAGGTCCGCCAGCGAGAGCGCATCGCCGACCAGCCACTCCCGGCCGCCGAGCCAGTCCCCGATTGCCCCGACATGCCGCTCAAGATCGCAAAGCACGCGTTCAAGCGGCTTGCGGCCGACACCCTGACGCGACAGTATGCCTCGCATCATTCTCGGTATGAAGTAGCGTGCCATCGTTTTCATCCAGCCGGGATCGTGCTTCGTAAGCTCAGGGATCCAGCGACGCGCGTTATGCGGGAGCGTGAAGCGCAGGCGCATTTCATAGAAATAGAGGCTCTCGTCCGCCCAATCCTCCAGCATGTGGCACAGCCCACAAAGCTGCAGATCCTTCGGAAGAAGCGGCGGCTCGGGAAATTTCTCTTCCAAGTAGTACGCGATGTCGGTGGAATCGCCGACCATGCGTCCGTCGTGCTCGAGACACGGCAATTTTCCGGCGGGATTGAGTTTGCGAATACGCGTGAAGGCCTGCGACAGAGGGATCTCCTCGATCCGGTAGGGCTGCCGCTTCCAGTGGAGGACCCTGCGGATTTTGTCGCAATAGGGGGATATCTCGAACTGAAAAAGCGTGATCATTGTGGCGTCCCCGAGAGTTTTGCGGTCCCCCTCACTATACTGCTTGGATGTCGGTCTGTGTGGTGACCGGGGTCGGTCCGGGAAACGGCGCAGCGAGCGTGCGTCGCTTCGCACGTGCCGGCTGGCGCGTGGCCATGCTGGCTCGCTCGGCGGACAAGCTGCGCGCATTTGAGGCTGCAATTCCCGGCGCCCGCGCGTTCGCGGCGGACGTCGCCGACGCGGCTTCGGTGAAGGAAGCGTTTGCCCGTGTGCGTCACGAACTCGGCCCCGTGGATGCCTTGGTGCAGAACGCGGGCAACGCCTCCTTTGGCGGCTTTCTCGAGGTCACGGCCGAAGCCCTGGAGGCGGCCTGGCGGGTCAATACCTTGTCGCTCTTCCTGTGCGGGCGCGAAGCAGCCAGCGACATGCTCTCGCGCGGGAGCGGCGCCATCGTGGTGATTGGAGCCACGGCCGCGTTGCGCGGCGGCGCGGGCTTTGCGGCGTTCGCACCCGCGAAGGCGGCCCAGCGCTCCCTCGCCCAGTCGATGGCGCGCAGCCTCGGCCCTCGGGGCGTCCATGTGGCGTACATCGTCGTGGACGGGGTGATCGACACGCCGGCCACGCGCAGTTTTATTCGGAGCAAACCAGACGACTTCTTCCTGAAGCCCGATTCCATCGCGGAAAGCGTCTTCCACGTCGCAACGCAAGAGCGCTCCGCATGGACTTTCGAGCTGGATCTTAGGCCCTACGCCGAGAAATGGTGAGCCAAGAAGAGGCGCTTCGGTCGCGCTAGGGAGGCTTTCGCGCGCGCTCCGCCCGAGGTCCAGATCAGCGGTTCAGCGGCCATTCGCGGGTATAGTCCGGCTCGCACACGGAGGGAGTGGCGATGAAGCCTCGCAAGGCTCTGAAGCGCAGCAAGTCCAGCCGCAAGAGCGCGCGGCGCGCGAGTACGCGGAGCCGAGCCGGAGCGAAGGCAGCTCGAGATGGAGCGGTCAGGCTCTCGCCGGACGTGAGACCTTCGAGTTACCACGTGGCGCTCGAAGTCGATCCCGCGGGCGGCCCGACATTTCACGGGGAAGTCGCGATCCAGCTCGTGCTCGGGCGGCCGACGCGCAAAATCGTTCTCCACGCCGTGGATCTCAAACTCGCGCACGCACGGATCGCGGTCGCCGGCGGGGCACAGGCCGGGAGGATTTCCCTCGACACCAAGCGCGAGACGGTAGAAGTCCGCTTTGCGCGGACCATCGATCCTGGGCCGGCACATCTTTCGATGGGCTTCGAGGGCCAGCTGCGTGGGGATCTGCGCGGCCTCTACGCCGCACGCTCTGGCGATCGCCGCTATGCCTTTACGCAGCTCGAAGCCGCCGACGCCCGGCGCTTCTTCCCTTGCTTTGACGAGCCGGCGATGAAGGCCTGCTTCCGCCTCTCGGTAACCACCCCGGAGCGCAACGCGACGGTTTCCAATGCGCCGATCGAAAAGACCGAGAAGCTCGCCGTCGGGCGCAAGACCGTGCATTTCGCGCAGACTCCTCCGCTCTCAACTTACTTGTTCGCGTTGGCGGTGGGCGAGCTCGAGTCGTCGGAGCCGGTACGCTGCGGGCAGACCGAGATCCGCGTCTGGCACGTGCCGGGGAAAGGTCGGCTCACCGCTTTTGCGCTCGAGGTCGCGCGAGAAACCCTTGCGCGGCTCGAGGCATATTTCGATCTGCCCTACCCCTACGCGAAGCTTGACCTCGTCGCTGTTCCGGACTTTGAGGCGGGCGCGATGGAGAACGCCGGCGCTGTCTTCTTCAGGGAGACGCTCCTGCTTGTGGACCCGGAAACGGTAACGCTGAGCGAACGCAAGCGCGCGGCAGAGGTGATTTGCCATGAGCTTGCGCATATGTGGTATGGCGATCTGGTCACCATGGCTTGGTGGAACGACCTGTGGCTGAACGAGGCCTTTGCGACCTGGATGGCCACCACCATCGTCGATGCCTGGAAGCCGGAGTGGAAGATGTGGCTCGACTTCGAACATCACCGCTCCGCAGCGCTCCAGCTGGATGCGCTGGGCAGCACCCATCCCATCTACGTCGAGGTGAGGACACCCGCAGACGCAACCCAGAACTTCGACCTCATCACCTACGAAAAGGGCGCAGCCGTGGTCCGGATGATCGAGCGCTACCTCGGAGCGGCGACCTTTCGCGACGGCGTGCGCGCCTATATCCGTCGCCATCGGGAGAGCAACGCGGTGGCCGCCGATCTGTGGAACGCGCTTGGCGAAGCCGCTGGATTCCCCGTCGAACCCGTCGCGCGCGCCTGGATCGAACAGCCGGGCTTCCCAGTGGTGGCGGTCGGGCTGGGGGAGGAAGGCCGGACTGTGGAACTGCGCCAGGAACGGTTTTTCGCGAGCCGCAGGGCCAAACAGCACCCCGGTCGGAGCTCCCGGCCGCGCTGGCCCATCCCGTGGGTCGGGCGCGTCGGTCCGCGAACCGGGGCCGAGACTCGGCTTGAACGGCGCGTCTTCACAAAAGCTCGGGAGAAGGTGGCCCTCGGTCCGACCCCGCCCCGGTTCGTCTATGGCAACGCCGATGGGGGTGGCTTCTTTCGGGCCCTGCACGACGCCGAGGCACTTCGTCAGCTGGCCTCAGAGCTCGCATCGCTCGCTGCCGTGGAGCGCATGGCGCTGCTCGGAGACCAGTGGGCGTTCGTGCGCGCCGGCTCCGCTTCGATCGAGAGCTTTCTCGGACTCGCGGCGGCGTTCGGAGCGGAGACCAGCCCCGACGTGCTCCAGGCTCTGCGTGGGCCCCTAGGCTTCGTGGACGAGCACCTGGCACCGGCCGCTGGGGGTGACGCTCCCCTGCGCTACCGCGGATGGCTCGTCGAGTGCTTCCGCTCGCAGTTTTCAGCACTCGGATGGAAACCTGCCGCGGGCGAGGATGATGACACGCGGATGCGTCGAGCCGCACTCGTGGGACTGCTCGGAGACGTCGCCGAGTGGGAGCCCGTCGTCACCGAGGCGGCATCGCGCTGCTCGGCGTATCTCCGCGATCGAGCGAGTCTGGATGCGAATCTCGCCGACTCGGTGGTGGCGCTTGCCGCTCGCGCAGGTGAGGTTTCGTTGTACGAATCGTTCCTCGAGGCGGTCGCGCGGGCGCGGACGCCCCAGGAGCGCCGCCGGTTCCTTTTTGCGCTGGGTGAATTCCGGAATCTCCGGCTCATTGAGCGCACGCTCGGGCTCGCACTGAGTGAAACCGTGCCGACCCAAGATGTGGTCTTTGTGCTGACTCGGCTTCTGGCCAACCGCGTGGCACGGGAGCGCGCCTGGGCCTTCGTAAAGAAGAAGTGGACTGCGCTGCGCAAGCGGATGCCGCCGATGCTGGTCACGCGACTCGTGGAGGCAACCCCCGCTCTTCAGACGGCGACGTCGAGGCGTGACGTAGCGTCTTTCTTCCGCGCGCACCCCATCCCCACGGCGAAGCGAGCGCTTCAGCAGGCCCTCGAGCGCTTCGATCTCAACGCCGAACTTCGCCGGCGCGAGGCGCCGGGGCTGCGGCGCTGGCTCGAGTCCCGGCGCGCATAGGCGTCGGTCCGAGGGACCTCGGTCGCTGCGCGTTGGCGTGCAGTTCCACGCCGCGCCGTCCTGACGATGCATTCGGTAGACTTTCGGGGATGCCGACCCACGGACCCATGCGCGGTCGCGGAGCCGCTGGAAACCCCACGGGTCGCTTCGAGCGGCTCTCCTACGAGCCGGAGACCGACTTCGTCGGCGCGGCAGTGGACGACGACGATCCGCCCCGTGCCCTCAAGACCGAGCTCTACCGCGATCCGACGCGCGAGATTCTCGTGCACAACGAAAGTCCCGACGTGGGCTTCGATACCAGTCTGAATCCTTACCGGGGCTGCGAACACGGTTGCATCTATTGCTATGCCCGTCCGACCCATGAATATCTCGGCCTGTCGGCCGGCCTTGACTTCGAGAGTCGGATCTTCGTGAAGGAGGACGCGCCGCAGCTGCTCGAGCGCGAGCTCTCGAGACCGGGCTGGCGACCTCGCGTGATCGCGCTCTCCGGCGTCACGGATCCCTACCAGCCCGCCGAGCGGCGATTGGGTCTCACGCGACGCTGCCTCGAGGTGCTGGCGACCTTCTCAAATCCCGTCGTGGTCGTGACCAAGAGCCATCTGGTCACGCGAGACGCCGACCTTCTGCGCAGGCTCGCCGACGTTGGCGCCGCACTCGTCTTGATTTCGCTAACAACCCTCGACGGGGAGCTTGCGCGCCGGCTCGAGCCGCGCGCCTCCAGGCCCGAACGCCGGCTCGACGCGATCGAGTCGCTCACCGAGGCGGGTGTCCCGGTTGGAGTCTTGATGGCACCGGTGATTCCCGCCCTGAACGATTCGGAAATCCCGGCGGTCGTCGCTGCCGCCGCACGCGCCGGCGCGCGCTCCGCGGGATACGTGATGCTTCGCCTACCGCACAGCCTAAAGCAGCTGTTCGCGGACTGGCTCGCCGACCACTATCCGGAGCGAAAAGACAAGGTGCTTCACCGCATCCAAGAGATTCGCGGTGGGCGCCTCAACGACCCGCGCTTCGGCTCGCGCATGACGGGCGAAGGCGTGTTCGCGCAGCAGATCGACGGCATGTTCGCCTTGGCCGTTCGGCGCGCTGGGATCGAACGTCGATCGTTGGAACTCTCGACGCGTGCCTTTCGCAGGCCGGGCGGAGCGCAGCTCGACCTGTTCGGTTAAGCGACCCGCTGCCGATCAGTCTCGCCAGCGAGAGACCCGCGCCGCGATGCCCTTCCAGCCGAGACGCTCGAAGAGCGGGGAAACGCGGTCTCGGTACGCACCCCGATAGGCGAGGGCATCCAGCCCACAGCGCACTCCCGGTACTTCGCATTCGACGGTTGCGAGCTCGCGCACGCGCAACGCCTGGGCGCGGTGACCGTCGATGGCCCGCGCAAGCCGCGCTGCGCCGCGCACCGGAACGCCCGCCCAAGCCCGAGGATCGGCGGGAATGCCCTCGATCGCGCCGAATGCGCGGAGCGCCGCGGAGGCACTGCGTGGGCCCACTCCGGGCACGCCGGGGAGGTTGTCGACGGCGTCGCCGACCAACCCGAGGTAGTCGGGGATCTGCTCAGGGTCCACTCCGAACTTCGCTCGCACGCCGCTCGCATCCAGCGTCGTGCCGCGAGCGAGGTCGTAAAGCACGACGCTGGCGTCTTCTCGAACGAGCTGTGCCAGGTCTTTGTCACTCGTCACGACGACGACGTTCGCTCCTCCGGAAACAAGTTTTGCGGTGAGGGTCGCGATCAGATCGTCCGCTTCGTAGCGCTCCTGTTCGAATACCGGCAGTCCGAGCGCGCGTGCCACTTCTCCGCACAACCCAAACTGCAGGACAAGATCTTCGGGAGGAGCACCGCGTGTGGCCTTGTAGAGCGGAAAGATCTCGTTTCGGAAACTCTCCATGGCCCAGTCGAAACACAACGCCACGTGCGTCACTGCGCGATCGGCGAGGAATTTGAGGAGGGTGCTTGCAAAGCCGTAGGTGGCGCCGGTCGGAGTCCCGTCTGGGGCCGCCATGTCGGGCAGCGCATAAAAGGCCCGAAACACGTACACGTGGCCGTCGATCAGATGCACCACCGGGCGTTCTTGCTCATCGCAACCGCTCACCATCTCGCGATCCGCGCCGCGCGCTCGCGGTGCAGAGCGGGTGTGCCGAGAAACGCGCGATCGAACATCGCGCGCTTGTACCAGATTTGGACGTCGCACTCCCAGGTGAAGCCGATTCCTCCGTGCATCTCGACAGTGTCGCGTGCGATTTGCATGAAGCGGTCGGCGAGATGTGCCTTGGCAAGCGCGGCGTGGTGCTGCGATTCGGCCGGAAGATGATCGAAGGCATGGGCCGCGTACCAGTAGAGACTCCGTGCGGGCTCGATCTCCACCGCCATGTTTGCGAGCTGATGCTTCACCGCCTGGAAATGGCCGATCGTGACTCCGAACTGAACGCGCGTCTTCGCGTACTCGACCGAGAGCTCGACACAGCGCGAAGCGCCGCCAAAGGCATCGGCGGCCAAGAGGATGAGGCCGGCATCGCGGACGCGCGGCGCGGCTTCGTTGCCACCGGGCAAAAGGTTTGCGACCGCTCCCTCGAACACCACACGGCCGACCCTTCGGGTGCGATCGACCCCTTCGATCGCTTCGACGCAAACGCCTTCGGTCGCGCGCTCCACCAGGGCAAGCCCACCGCCAGCAACGCCCACGACGAATAAGTCGGCAACCTCGGCTCCCGGCACGTGGAGCTTTTCACCCGAAATCCGCAGTCCCGCACCCGCGGAGACCACCGGGGTGCCCCATGTCTCGGGATCCCAGCCTCCGCCCGAATCGAGCAGCGCGAGGGTCGCCACCGCCTCACCCGATGCAAGACGGGGAAGCCAGCGCTCCTTCTGCGCCTCACTCCCGCCCAACGAGAGCGCGAGGCAGGCGAGGGTGTGACCAAGGAAAGGTCCGGGGGCAGCAAACCGTCCGAGCACCTCCGCCACGAGCGCAAGATCGAGAAGCTCAAGGCCCGCGCCGCCCGCCTTCTCTTCCACCATGAGGCCCAGGAGACCGAGCTCCGCCATCCCATGCCACAGGTCCGCGTCGTGACCAGAAGCACCGTCAAACAAGGCTCGGAGTTTCTGGGCCGGCCAGCGTTCCTCAAGGAAGCGGCGCACCGTATCCTGGAGCAACTCCTGCTCGTCGGAGAGCCCGAAGTTCACCGCGAGCCCTCGCGCTGGGCGGCGAAATCACGCGGGAGACCAAGGCCCCGCTCGGCGATCACGTTGCGTTGAATGTTGGCGCTGCCCCCGGCAATGGCGATGCCGAGGGACCACATATTCTGGGTGATCCAGCCGGCGTGGCCGTGGGGCGGCTGTCCCATCACACGCGCCTCGTGGGTCGGCGCGACGAGCCCTTCGTCACCCAGCAAGTCGAGGGCCAGCTTGGCGACGCTGTGGCCGATGTTCGTCGACGTCAGTTTGTTCATCATCCCGGCGATTCCCGCGTCCCAACCGCGCGCCGCCTGGGTGAGCTGGCGATAGCCGGAGTACTGATGGGAAAGAACGTACCCCTCGATCGTGGCCAACTGCTGCCGCACCTCCGAATCCTCGATCGCCGGCTTTCCGTTGCGCTTGGTCTCCCGCGCAAGACGCAGTAGGCCCTCGAACAGCGCACGCGAGCCCGCGGCATCCCCAATCATGTTGCGTTCGTGCTTCAGGGTGGAACGGGAGACTGTCCAACCCTCACCGCGCTTGCCGACGATGCTGTCCATCGGCACTCGTACGTTCGTCAGAAAGACCTCATTGAAATCGGCGGTCCCTGTCATCTGTCGCAGCGGTCTTACCTCAATCCCGGGTGACGTCATGTCAATCAGCAGGTAGGAGATACCCGCATGCTTCGGTGCGTCGGGTTCTGTGCGACACAGACAGAACATGTACTGCGCGATTTGCGCACCGCTTGTCCAGATTTTCTGGCCGTTCACCACCCACTCGCCATTGATGAGCTCAGCACGGGTCTTGAGCGATGCCAGGTCGCTGCCCGAGCCAGGTTCGCTGTACCCCTGACACCAGTGCATCTCGCCGCGGATCGTCGGCGGTATGAAGCGTTGCTTCTGGTTTTCGCGCCCGTGCTCGAGAAGCGTCGGCACGAGCATCGACGCACCGATCCCGCGCACGTCTCCCGGTGCGTGAACGCGCCCGAACTCCTCGGCGATGATCACGGCCTTCAGAACGTCCGGCGGCTGCTCGGAGCCCCCGTAGGCCGCGGGGATCGAGCGTGCGACATAGCCATGCGAGATGGCGAGCGCGCGGAAGCGTGTGGCTTGCTCGGCTTGCGAGCCCCTCGCAGCGTCCCCCGACGGCGGCCAGTGCGCCTTCAAGAATCCCCGCACTTCGCGGCGATAGTCTTCGTACTGCCTGCTGTAGCGAAGGTCCATCGTCTCTCCTGTGGTTCGACTAGTAGGGACGCTTGGAATCAAACTCCACAGGCAGGCTCGAGAGTCCGCGCAACGCAATGCTCGGCCTGCGCACGGGAGGATCGGCGCCGAGGCGTAATCCCGGCAAGCGCCGCACGAGGGTATCGAGGGCGATCTGCGCCTCCGCGCGCGCGAGGCCAGCGCCCAGGCAAAAGTGCGTGCCGAAGCCAAAAGCGAGATGACGGTGGTCTGGCCGTCGGACGTCGAGACGGTCGGGGTCGGGGAACTGTGCGGGGTCGTGGTTTGCGGAGCCGAGGACCAGCATCGCGCGCTGGCCCGCCAGAAGGGTGCGTCCGTCGATTTCGACGTTCTCCTTCGCGACACGTGCCGCGAACTGGAGCGGGCTGTCGTAACGCAGCAGCTCTTCGACCGCCGCAGGTACCAGGGATGGATCCCGCTGCAGCAGCGCCAGCTCGTCGGGATTGCGCAGCAGCGCGAGGATCCCGTTTCCCAGCAGGTTCGTCGTGGTCTCATTCCCCGCGAAGAGCAGAAGCACGCAGGTGGCCAGGAGTTCGTCCATCGATAGACGATCGCCCAGCTCCTCCGCGGCCAAGAGCGCCGAGAGCAGATCCTCTCGCGGTGCGCGCCGGCGCTCCTCGGCCACTCGCTCGAAGAGCCTCGTCATCGCGAGCGCCGCCCGATCTCCCTCCGCACGACGGGACCCCACTTGCAGCGGATCGAGCGCAAGGGCCATGTCGTCGGACCACTGCTTGAGCTCGCCTTGATCCGCAACCGGGACACCGAGCATCTCCGCGATCACGATCACCGGTAGCGGATGCGCGAGGTCGCGCACCAGGTCCATGCGACCGGCCTGCAAGACAGGCTCCAGGAGCTGCTCCACGATGGCACTGATCCGCGGACGCATGGCCTCGATGTGCCGTGGCGTGAACGCCTTGTTTACAAGGTTGCGCAGCCGCGTGTGGTGCGGCGCGTCCTTGAGCGGCATCCAGTGCAGCATGGTCTGGGCGAGTGTCCCGAGTTCACCGCCCGACTCGCGCAGATTTCGGAACAGGTTCGGGTCGTCGGACAAGGGTTCGGAGGAGAACCGCGGATCGCGCAGCACCGCCTGCACGTCCGCATAGCGTGTAAGAGACCAGAGATTGAACTCGGGCAGCAGGTGAATCGGGTCCCGCTCACGCAGGCGATGGTAGGTGGGGTACGGATTGTCTTGAAAAGCCGGGTCGAACGGGTTCAGCCAGTGCGTGAACGAGTCGCCCGACGGCGCTTGCTCTCCCGCGCTCATGTGTCGAGCAAGCAAGAGGCCGTCCGGCTCGAGAGCCCGACACCGCGGCGACCTTGCTGGAGCGGGTTGCGGTCAAAGCCGTTGGTGCAGTAGCCGAACGAGATCCCGGTCTCCGGGTCCGCCCACGCGACCTGACCGCCCGCGCCCATGTGGCCGAAGGTACGCGATGAGTTCGTGTGGCCGAAGCCGCGGAAGACCCGGTCGGTCTCGCCGGCGATCACGAGGCCGAGAGTGCGGTTCGCCAGGCGACGGATCATCGGATCCCGAAGCTCACCGGTACGGATCTCGAGACCTTGCGCCACGGTCTCGGGGGACCAGACGCGCGGGCCAGGGTGGGGCTCGGCGTCGCTCAGGAGCGCCTGATAGAAAAGCGCTAGATCCCCGGCGGTCATTGTTCCTCCCCCGCCGGGTACACCCGCCGCGCGAGTCTCGGGGCGATTGAAAGCCTCGATCGCCTCTTCCGTGACCTCGCTCTGGGGGTTCACCGGGAAGCCGAGCTTCGCGAGCTCCTCAGGCGAGAGCGCAGGACCGACATGAACCACATCCGCGACCCGGCCGTGCTGCTCGCGGGGAAGACCCACGTAGAGATCTTCGAGCCCAAGGGGAGCGGCAATCCGCTGGCGAACAAACTCCCCGAAGCTCTGTCCTGCGCGCCGCTCCACGACCGCCGCGATCACCCACATGGAGGACGTGGCGTGGTACTCCATGCGCGAGCCGGGCTCGAAGGTGAGGCGCCAGCGCTGGAAGCGCGCCAGGCGCGCGTCCCGGTCGAGCCACTCGGAGGGGGGATACGGCGCGTATGGAAAGCCTGCGGTGTGGGTGAACAGCTGTTCGACTGTGACGCGCTCTTTCCCATTCGTTGCGAACTCGGGGATGATGTCTGCGACGCGCTCCTTCAGGTCGAGCTTGCCCTCCTGCAGCAGGAGCCAGGCCGCCGTGGAGGTGATGGCCTTGGTGCACGAGAACACCACGTAGAGAGTTTCGTTCGTCGCAGGCGCGGGCTGACCTTCGTGCGTCACGCTCCCAAACGTCCGCATGCCCGCAAGTTTCCCGTGACGCGCGACGGCCACTTGGCACGACGGCAGCAGGCCCTCGCGCACCTCGCGTTCGGCACGTTCGAAGACTCGCTCGAGCTTGGCGGAATCGACGCCGATGGACTCCGGAGAGGCTGCGAAATGGGTGGGGGGGGGCATGGCCCCAGTGTATCCGAGACCGCCCCGTGAGTGGAACTAGCTCAATCCTGCGAACGCTGCGGCCACGAGTGCGGCCTGCTGCTCCTTGTGAAGCCGCAGCGAGCCGACGGCCGTGCTGGCGCTCTCCGGCCGGCCGGCGTAGGCGAGCTGCTGGCTTGGCAAGAGCGCGTCCTGAATGCGTTCGCGGACGAAGGTCCATCCGCCCATATTGGCCGGTTCCTCCTGGACCCAGAACACGCGATCGGCCCGGGCGTAGCGCTGAAGAGACGAACTGAGCTGCGCGGCGGGCCATGGGTAAAGCTGCTCGATCCGCACCAGCGCAACCTCGCCGGCGCTCGCCCCTGCGGCCTCGCGCTTCTCATTCGCCTCGAGCAGGTCGTAGTAAACCTTCCCGCAGCAGAGCAGGACCCGGCGCACGCGCTCGGGCGCCGCTGAAGCGCGGACGTCGTCGAGGACCCGCTGAAAGCCGCCCGAGGACAGGTCTTCGGAATGGGAGGCTGCGCGTGGCGCGCGTAGCAAGCTTTTCGGGGTAAAGAGGATGAGGGGGGCGCGGAAGTTTCTGCGCATCTGGCGCCGGAGCGCATGGAAGTACTGGGCGGGCGTCGTGCAGTTCACAACCTGGAGATTGTCTTCGGCGCACAGTTGCAAAAACCGCTCCACCCGTGCGCTCGAGTGCTCGGGCCCCTGCCCCTCATAGCCATGCGGCAGCAGCATGACGAGGCCGCTGATGCGACCCCACTTGGCGTGGGCGCTCGAAATGAATTGATCAATGATGACCTGGGCGCCGTTCACGAAGTCGCCGAATTGCGCTTCCCAAACCGTGAGGGTCTGCGGGTCGGCCAGGCTGTAGCCGTACTCGAAGCCCAGCACGGCCGCCTCGGAAAGCAGGCTGTCGTAGGCCTCGAAGCGTGCCTGCGTTGTCGAGAGGTGGTCG